>CAZXRS010000021.1:0-16256 GCA_964642635.1 uncultured Bifidobacterium sp.
ACGAAGCATCGCTAAAGTTTTACCGTGACGCGCTTCGCTTGGAAGTCACGCGCCAGAACGACTACCCATCCGGTCGTTTTTCACTGGTGTATCTGGCCGCACCGGGCGACTACGATGCCGAGATCGAGCTGACTCACAACTGGGATCCGGAAGAACTCGGCGGCGCGCGCAATTTCGGCCACGTCGCGTATGCGGTCGAAGATATTTATGCGGCTTGTGAGCGACTGCAAGCGCACGGTGTCACTATCCTGCGTCCGCCAAGAGATGGCCGCATGGCTTTTGTACGCTCGCCTGACAATATCTCCATCGAACTACTTCAACGCGGTGGAGCGCTTCCTCCTGCTGAACCGTGGGCATCTATGCCTAATATCGGTAGCTGGTAACAACCACTAGCCATGGCGAAGTCCGGACATCATCACGTGTATGTGATCGAGCTGGATCCGGACGTCATCTACGAACCGAGATTTAAGCGAGCAAACCCGGATTACGTACACGGCAAGCCCTGCGTGTATGTCGGCATGACCGGGCTTGATCCCGACCTACGCTTCGATCGTCACAAAGCCGGCATCAAGGCCAACAAGTATGCGCAAGAGTTCGGACTGCGACTGCTGCCCGAACTTTACGAGCAGCACAATCCCATGCCTTACGAAGACGCGAAGTATATGGAGGTCGACCTCGCGATCAGGCTGCGCGAGGCCGGCTTCGGCGTGTGGCAGGCGTGAAGCTGCTTAGCGGCTCGACGGGAAAGCAAACACCGCACCTTCACGTACACCAGCCGACGGCCAGCGCTGTGTGATCGCTTTGCGGCGCGTGTAAAAACGTACCGCATCCGGGCCGTAGGCATGCAGATCACCAAACAGTGAGCGCTTCCAGCCGCCGAATGAGTGATACGCCACCGGTACTGGCAGAGGTACATTTACACCCACCATTCCTACCTGAATATTGTCGGTGAAGTAGCGCGCTGCTTCGCCATCGCGCGTGAAGATGCAGGTACCGTTGCCGTATTCATGCGCATCGATCAGATCCATGCCTTCCTGCAGCGAGGCCACGCGCACGACGCCCAGCACCGGTCCGAAGATTTCTTCCTGATAGATCGTCATGCCCGGCTTCACACGGTCAAACAGACAAGGACCAAGGAAGTAGCCATCTTCATGGCCGGGTACTTTCACGCCACGGCCATCAACCACCAGTGCCGCACCCTCAGTCACACCGGTATCGACATAGCCCTTCACCTTCTCGAAATGCGCCTTCGTTACCAGCGGACCCATATCACTCGACGGGTCGGTACCGGGACCAATACGCATTCTCGCGATTTCAGCTTTCAGGCCTTCGATCATTTTGTCAGCGGTGTCGTCACCGACCGCGACGATCAGTGGCACCGCCATGCAACGCTCGCCACACGAACCATAGGCCGCACCCATCATGGCGTTTACCGCGTTAGGTATATCGGCATCCGGCATGACGATCGCATGATTCTTTGCGCCACCGAGCGCCTGTACACGCTTGCCGTTCGCACAACCAGCGGCATAGATGGCCTGCGCAATCGGCGTCGAACCCACAAAAGAAATGGCCTGTATACGCGCATCAGACAAGAGCGCATCGACTGCTTCTTTATCGCCATTCACCACGTTCAGTACACCTGGCGGAAGACCAGCCTCTAGCGCGAGTTCGGCGATCAGCAGCGTGGATGAGGGATCGCGCTCGGAAGGCTTCAGCACAAAGGTATTGCCGCAAGCGATCGCCATCGGCCACATCCACAGCGGCACCATCGCGGGAAAGTTAAACGGCGTGATGCCGGCAGTGACACCTAGCGGCTGAAACTCACTCCAGGCATCGATGCCAGGGGCAACATTCTTGCTGTGCTCACCCTTCAATAACTCCGGTACATAGCTCGCATACTCGACGTTCTCGATACCGCGCTGCAGCTCGCCCATAGCATCGGCGAGTACCTTGCCATGCTCTTCGGTGATCAGCGCGCAGATACGATCGCTATTAGCTTCGAGCAGCTCTTTCAGCTTGCTCATCACTCGCGCGCGCTTTAGCGGAGGCGTCGCACGCCATGCAGGATAGGCCTGCTGTGCAGAGGTGATGGCCTTCTGCACGGTTGTCGTGTCAGCGAGTTGTAGCGTGCGGATGGCGGCGCCAGTAGCAGGGTTGTAGACGGATTGAGACCGGGTACCGCCTTCAGTACGTTGGCCGTGGATCAGGTGTGGGATGGTTTGCATGCTTTGTTCTATATTTTATGGTCTATCGAAGGTGGGTCCCAGCTTGCGCTGGGACGACGGTAGCAAAAGCAGGCCGCCCTAAACTCGTCGTTCCAGCGCAAGCTGGAACCACGGCGTTGAATGTCTAACGTCGATTAATTCACAGCGTTGAACGCCTCTCCCAACGCATTAACCAGCGAGTCTATCTCCGCTTCTGTCGCAATAAACGGCGGGGCTAATTGTAGGGTGTCACCGCCATATCGCACATAGAAACCCTTCTCCCACATCGCCATCGCAACTTCATACGGTCGCTTCGCCGGCTCACCGGGAACGGAGTCCAGCGTGAAACCGGCGGCCAGGCCGTAGTTGCGGATATCGGTGACATGGCGGCAGCCCTTCAGCGAATGCACGGCATTCTCGAAGGTCGGCGATAGTGCCTTCACACGATCAACCGCGTGCTCTCGCTGCAGCAGGTCGAGTGTCGCTAGTGCGGCTGCGCACGCCACAGGATGTGCAGAGTAGGTATAACCATGCGGGAATTCGAGGAGGTAGTCCGGACCGCCGCTATGCATGAAGGTGTCATAGATGTCACGCTTAGCTACTACGGCGCCTAAGGGCTGTACGCCATTCGTGATCTGCTTCGCGCAGTTTAGTATGTCGGGCGTGACCCCGAAAGCCTCGGCACCGGTCCAGGCGCCTGCACGGCCGAATGCGGTGATCACTTCATCGAAAATCAGCAGGATGTCATGCTGGTCACAAATCTCGCGCAAGCGCTGAAGATAGCCGACGGGCGGAATGATCACACCGGCCGAACCAGAGAACGGCTCGACAATCACGGCAGCGATGTTCGAGGCATCGTGCAAGTTAATCAGCCGCTGCAATTCATCAGCCAGCTCCACACCCTGCTGCGGCATGCCACGCGTGAATGCATTCTTCTCCAGTATGGTATGCGGCAAGTGATCAGCTTCGATGCCCTGACCGAAAGGCTTACGGTTGGCAACTATGCCGCCCACCGAAATGCCGCCGAAGTTCACACCGTGATAGCCCTTCTCACGACCGATAAAGCGCGTCTTCGATCCTTTACCTTTCGCCCGCCAGTATGCACGCGCCATCTTCAGCGCGGTATCGGCTGATTCAGAACCGGAGCCGGTGAAGAACACATGGTCGAGTCCTTCAGGCAGAAAGTCCTGCATACGGTTCGCGAGCGCGAATGACAGCGGATGGCCGAACTGAAAGGCAGGCGAGTAATCGAGCTTCGTGATCTGCTTGCTGACAGCATCGATCAATTCCGGCCGGCGATGGCCGAGGCCGGTACACCACAGTCCTGATAATCCGTCGAAGATCTTGCGGCCCTGGGCATCGGTGTAATACGCACCTTCAGCCTCGACGAACAGTCGCGGGTTGGACTTGAATTCGCGGTTGCCGGTGTACGGCATCCAGTGCGCTTCAAGCCAATCGGCGTCGGTGCGCAAAGCGTCGTCGGTCAGAGACTTCGGGGCTGACATGTTCATTTGCGTCTCTATTCGGGTGAGATATCGCTAGCTACCAGATGAAGACCTTCTCGCACTATCAATTATCCATGTTTGTACCGACCAACCGGTGGAGCAAAACGGCCGCCCTCCGCTAGACCATCCGAAAGAACGCATCAACATCCGGCTATCTCATGATGTTGTCCATCATTTCAAGGGAACAGGCCCGGGCTGGCAATCGCGGATTGATTCAGTGCTGGTCGAATTCGTCAAACGCGAAATCAGACGACAGAAGCGACAGTAATCAGATCACTCACGCCCGCACATCCACCGTACCACCAGTCACCATCGAGAAGCGGTCATCATGCTCGCGCTTGACCCGTGACGGCGGTGCGTACAGCTCATGTACGGTTTTCTGGGGTGTGACTGGTTCCTTCGCCTGAGCACTCACCGCCGCAGTCATGGCGTGCTTCGCATCGACGACTGGCTTGCGCTCGAGTGAACTGCGCCCCTCGACCTGGCGCCTTTCGATAGCCGCCGCCTTTGATTTATCCTCAGAACGCTCCTTCATCGCCTCATGCAAGGTGGGCGCGGCAGTATTCTTCCGGTACGTGGTCAGCGCCGGATCGCGATTCTGATACTGGTCGGATGAAGTACCTATGTAGGGCATGGTCAGGCTCCGGTGATGACTCCATTATGGATCAACCTGCTATACCGTAACAGCGGTAATCTGCTTGCGTCAAAGGAAGGATTGCTGGCTGGCTGCCTTATAATCACAGAGCGAGTATCTGTTATCAATCCTGCATCAACACTCGGAGGATGACATGCACATCCTTTCGCTTTCCGACATCAAGCTGATTATCGAGCTCTTCGAGTCTCAGGGCGTCGTGGCTGACGCGACCGGGCGCGAACGTCAGTTATCGAATCTGATCAAGATGGGATACCTGCGCCCGCTGAGCGCTGTCTATACCCTGACTGAGCTGGGAGAAAAGACTGCGCGCTCGCTCGCGATGCGCAAGTTCGTGCCGAGCATGATGCTGCCGGCTTCCGAATCTCCGACCGACTCGGCACAGCCCGCCGTAGAAACTTCGGCCGAGGTTACGGCGGAAACGACTGCGGAAACGCCGCCGGATACTCCGGCTCTGGAAGAGGCCTGACCGCTTCTTCGTCAGCTTGAGTATCGGCCAGCTGCTGGAACGGCATCTGCTCCTTGACCAGCACCACTGTGCACGGTGCATGCATAGCAACCTTGATCGGCACCGTCGCGACGAAGCGCTGCATCGATAGCCCGTGCGTGGCCGCACCCATAATGATCAAGCTAACGTTGTTTCCCTCGGCATAGCGCAGCAGTGCCTGCGCCACATCGCCGGACTCCAGCACATGGAAAGACACCTGATGGTCTGACAGATCAAGGCCCTCGGCCCATTTGCGGAAGCTCGTTAAGTGATGCCGCATCAGCCAGGTCTCGCTACGATCCTTGCCGCTGCTAGTGAAGCTGGAGTTAACCACGGTCACCACCGCCAAACGCGCACCAGGTCGCGTGCCCAGCGAACGCGCAGTCGCCTGCCGGAGCGCATACATAGCAACATCGCTCACATCATTGTTAGGCACGGCAACCATCACGATGGGTACGTCCGTAATCTGCTGCGACGGTAGTGGACTCGGCTCGTACTCCATACCCGCTGCACGCAGCCAGCGTTTGAAATGCCACCAAAATCCACGGCCTTTTGTCTTGCGACCGCGCTCGGTAATGCTGACCTGCTCAGGATTGCGTAGATCGAACATCAGATGCGCAGCCGATGGATATCGTTGTCCGGCCAGTGGCTCTAGGCATCGCAGAATGATTTCCTGTAGCCACTCAGGCAAATCGTTGCGCCATGCGCGCGGGGGCCTCGGGCTCATCCATAGTCGCTGGCGCAGACCACCCTGCGTGTTAGGAAATCCGAACGGCAGTTCACCTGTCGCCATCTCGTAAAGGATCACGCCAATCGCGAACACATCTGAGCGCGGATCACCGCGTACACCAACCACCTGTTCAGGCGCGATCCATGCTGGCGAGCCGACGGCTTTGCGGAACTCCTCGGCCATCAGATCCGGATAATCCGCATGACATGACAAACCAAAATCCAGTAGCACGATGCGGTCGTCAGCCGTCATCAGCGCGTTAGCAGGTTTCAAGTCGAGGTGACAAACATTCTGCTGGTGAAGACTGTGCACCGCCTGAGCGAGTCCGGCACCAATACGCGCGATCGCCTCGACCGCAACGTTTTCATTCGCATCAGTAAAGGTCTTGATCCATGATTCCAGGGTGGGGCCTTTCACATGCTCCATCACGAGATAGGGAACGCGATCGAGATCGCCGGCAGCAACAAAGCGTGGCACATGCACACCATGCAGTACCTGCAGCAGCTGATGCTCAATCTCGAATCCGACGATATTCTCGCTACCATCACCATCCCGCATCAGCGGTACTTTCATCACCATCGGAAACGGACATTCGCGTCCATCCGCATAGCCGACTTCGTAGATGCGTGCCATTGCACCCGCATGCAGGCAGCGCCCGATACGGAAGCCGTCCAGCTCGCTACCCTCTTCCAGCCTCATCGCCCACTCTCCAGACGCGTAGCGAGTACTTCGGGCAAACCAGCGACGCGCAAGTCACGCACCACCGAGAGATGGTCATAGGTGACGCGATGAAAAGTAAGCATCTTCGCCTCGACATCGAGTAATGCGTAATTAGCGCGCGTATCGCCATCGCGTGGCTGACCGGTCGAACCGACAGTGGCGATCCAGCGGCGATGTGTGGCGACCGGAATGGCGACACCGGCACGCGGCACGAACGGCATCAACTGCCGTCCGGTGCCCCGGTAGTAGAGGGATTGCTGGTGCACATGCCCTCCGAATACATAACGGATATCAGGATGCTTGGTCGCTGCATCCAGGCTGCGCTCGGCCAGACGCTCGTCGAGCACGTAATGCCATTTCTCCGGCGCTTCAGCAGTCGCATGTACAAGGAATACACTGCCCATCGTGGCCGTGAGTGGCAACTGCGCGAGCCATTCGCGCTGTAAATCGTCGAGATGCTTGAAGGTCCATGCAGCGGTCATATCACCCCATGTCGAGCCTGTGAGCACGGGATTCACCGGCAGCACATCATGATTGCCGCGCAAGACAACCGCACCCTGCTGCTGAAGCTCGCGGCAGCGCTCAACGACTTCAGAGGGATGCGGACCGTAACCAACGATGTCGCCGAGGATCGCGTGATGCGTCGCGCCCTGCGCATGCGCATGCGCAAGGCAGGCCTCCAGCGCCGGGAGGTTCGCGTGCAGGTCGGACAGCAGCGCGAGTTTCAAGAAGGTCTCCGGTAAAGGGTTTTTCAGGCGCCGAGCGTCGGGAGCCTGCGGTTGGCATCAAGTGGTTTGGCGCCGATAAGTCAGATGATAAAGCAGCGGCAGCACCAGCAGCGTCAAGACCGTCGATGACAGGATGCCGCCAATAACAACCGTAGCCAGGGGTCGCTGCACTTCTGCACCGGTGCCGGTGGCAATCGCCATCGGCAAGAAACCGAGTGAGGCGACTAGCGCCGTCATCAGCACCGGACGCAGGCGCGTCAGTGTGCCTTCACGTACTGCTTCATCTATCGGAAATCCACGTTCCACCAAACTACGTATAAAGCTGATCAGTACTAAACCATTGAGCACTGCGACACCCGACAGCGCGATGAAACCGACAGCCGCCGAAATCGATAACGGTATACCCCGCAGCCACAAGGCCAGCACACCACCGGTCAACGCAAAAGGAATGCCGGTGAATACCAGCAAGCCGTCTTTCACATTCCCGAACACGGCGTAGAGCAGGACAAATACCAGGAACAATGCCGCAGGCACGACGACCTCCAGACGCGCCGCTGCCGACTGCAGATTCTCGAAGGTACCGCCCCAGCTCATCCAGTAGCCCGTTGGCAGCGTGAGATCAGCGAGTATTTTCTCGGCCTCCATCGCAAATGAGCCGACATCTCGCCCGCGTACGTTCGCGGTCACGACAACGCGGCGTTTGCCATTTTCTCGACTGATCTGATTCGGTCCCGGTGCGAGGTGCAGATCAGCGACTTCAGACAGCTGGATAAAACCGCTATAGCCTTTCGAACCAGTGCCAGGCAGATTAATCGGCAATCTTCGAATGGCGTCAATGTCATCGCGCAAGCTCTCTGGCAAGCGCACCACAATATCGAAACGACGATCGCCTTCGAACAGCGTGCCACTGCGGCTACCACCAATCGCCGCAGCGACCACATCTTGTATATCGGTCACATTCAGACCATAGCGTGCTGCTTTCTGGCGATCGATCATGACCGACAACATGGGCAAGCCGGTCGTCTGCTCAAGTTTCACTTCCGAAGCACCTTGAACGCGCTCAAGCCGCTTTGCGATCTCCTCACCGAGCAGATGTAGCTTGTCCATATCATCGCCGAAGACCTTGACCGCAACATCGCTGCGCACGCCCGAGATCAGTTCATTGAAACGCAATTGAATCGGCTGAGAAAAATCGTAGTTATTACCGGGGATCTTCCACACGGTGTCACTAATGGCCTGCAACAATTCATCGCGCGTCTTACGCGGCTCGGGCCACTGGTCGATAGGCTTCAACATGATGTAGCCATCGGACAGGCTAGGCGGCATCGGATCGGTCGCAATTTCAGCCGTACCGATGCGGGTGAATACTCGATCAATCTCAGGGAACTTCGCTTTCAGCGTCAACTCAATCTGCTTCTGCATCTCGACCGCCTGCGTCAGGCTGACGCCCGGCGCGCGTATCGTCTGTACCGCCAGATCTCCTTCATTCAGATTTGGCACGAACTCACTGCCCAGCCGCGTCATCAACAACGCACACAGTACAACTACGACACCTGCGACGGTCAGCACCAGCGACTTCGCCGCCATCACCTTGTCATATAACGGCACATAGTGCCTCTTCGCGGCCTGCATCACCGGATTTTCTTTCTCGTCGATGTGACCTGTCACAAACAGCGCGACGGCGGCCGGCACAAAAGTCACTGAGAGGATCATCGCGCCGAGGAGTGCAGCAACCACGGTGAAGGCCATCGGGTGAAACATCTTACCCTCAACACCCGACAACGTGAAAATCGGCAGATACACCACCATGATGATGAACTGTCCGAACAGCAGAGGCCTACGCGATTCACGCGCCGACTCAAACACTTCATCGAAACGTTCATCCCGCGTCAGCAGTCGACCCTTGTCATGCTGCGCCTGTGCGAGACGACGAATACAGTTCTCGACGATCACTACCGCACCATCCACAATGATGCCGAAATCCAGCGCACCCAGACTCATCAGATTCGCACTGACTTTGTACTGCACCATGCCCGTCAGTGTGAACAGCATTGCTAACGGAATCACCGCTGCCGTAATTACCGCAGCGCGCAAATTACCCAGGAAGAAAAACAGCACAGCGATGACCAGTACCGCACCTTCGAGCAGATTTTTCTGAACGGTGGCAATCGCCTTGTCGACCAGAATGGTGCGGTCATACACAGTGACCGCATGTACGCCCTTCGGTAGATTGCGGTTGATCTCTTTCATCTTGCGGTCAACCGCCTGCGAGACTTCACGACTGTTCTGACCAATCAGCATGAATACGGTACCCAGCACGGTCTCACGCCCGTTCAGAGTGACCGCGCCGGTACGCAACTCGCGACCAATCAAGACTTCAGCCACATCGCGCACCCGTACCGGCACACCAGCCGCATTCTTGACGATCACATCCCGAATATCATCCATGCTCTTGAGCTGACCCGGCACGCGCACCAGATACTGCTCGCCACGCTTCTCAATGTATCCAGCGCCAGCATTCTGATTATTGTGATCGATAGCACTCACCAGCTCACCCATCGACACACCGACCGATGCCAGTCGCACCGGATTCGGCGCGACCTGATACTCCTTTACATAACCGCCGATCGAATTGATATCCGTGACGCCTGGCACATTACGCAGCTGTGGCTTAATCACCCAATCCTGAATCTCGCGCAGGTCAATATCCGTGTAGGGTGTGCCATCGGCTTTCTTTGCGTCTTTGTCGGCCTCCACCGTCCACAAGTAGATCTCGCCGAGTCCGGTAGCAATCGGGCTGAGTGCCGGTGTGAGTCCCGCCGGCAAACGCTCGCGCGCCTGTGCGATACGCTCACCAACCAGCTGACGCGCAAAGAAGATATCGGTGTCCTCATCGAAGATCACCGTTACTTGGGATAGGCCGTAGCGCGATAACGAACGCGTCTGTTGCAAGCCAGGCAGGCCAGCCATCACAGTCTCTACGGGAAAGGTAATGCGCTGTTCAGTCTCCAGCGGCGAGTAACCAGGCGCGTAAGTATTAATCTGCACCTGCACATTGGTGATGTCGGGAACCGCATCGATCGGAAGCCGCAGATAGCTATACACACCCACCGCAACCAGCATGACCGCGGCCAGCATAATCATCAGGCGCTGCGCGATAGAGAACCGGATCAGCTTTTCGAACATCCTGCGTCTCCGCTTATTGACCGTCTTCGGTGGCCTGCTTGGCCATCTCAGACTTGATCACATAGCTGTTCTTCGCTGCATAGCGCGTACCGGGTGGCAGGCCCTGCGCAATCTCGACATTGACACCATCCGTACGGCCCGGCGTGACTGGATGTGGCACAAAACCCTCACCATCGCGCACGAAGATGACCTGCTGTGTACCCAGTGATTGCAGCGCATCAGCCTTTACCGATACGGGCACTTGCGCCTCTGCAGACTTCACCTCGACGCTGACAAACAATCCCGGACGCCAGGTGCCTTTAGGATTGTTCAACACGATCCGCGCCTTGGCCATTCGCGTTTGCTCGCCGACCAGAGCACCGATAAAAGATACGGTGCCGGTGGTCTGCGCCTCGAAAGCGCTGGCACGTACCGTCACTTTGTCACCAACCCGCAGGAGCGGCAGGTCCTTGGCGGGAATATGCACCTCAACCCATACGGTCGACAGGTCAGCGATCGTGAAGATCGCCGTGTCTTCTTTAACCGCTTCGCCCATCGACAGACTGCGATCAACCACCAGCCCATCATAAGGTGCGTACAACTCAAAGCGATTGAGCACTTTGCTACTCAATGCGACGCCGAGTGCGCGTAATTTCTGGCGCGCGTTTTCGACGACGATCTCGTCTTCTTCGACGGCATGTTGCGCTTCCAGATAATCCCGTTCGGCGCTGACTTTTTGTTCCCAGAGTCGTTTCTCGCGCTCGTACACCATCTTCACATGTTCGAGATGTTTTTCAGCGGTCTGCAGCGAGCTTCGCTGTTCGGAAACCAGCTGACTCGAAAAGACCGCAAGCAGTTGTCCCTTCCTCACCATCTGACCAGTAGTCACCAGCACCTGCTCGGCGATACCAGCCACACGTGGCACAACGTGCGCAGTACGATCATCATTCAGCTGAACCTCGCCGGCAAACTGCACGACCGAAACGATACTCGCCGGACCGGCAACCTCGACCGAAATACCTGCTGCCTTGGCCTTCGCATCATCGATATCAATGCGGTCCGTCACCGGTTTCTGGGCGTTAGCAGATGATCCTTGAGCGGCAGGTGTTTTGTCATCATCGCGAGCTGCTGATGGCTGCTTGCGATCTATCAGCAGGATTAATGCGGCGAGCACAATGCCAACAATAACGACTACCGCGATCGCGACAACGGAAGACTTGCCGCGTTGATGAGAAATACGATGGAGTGGCTTCATGTTTTTTCGTTGTTATCTAGCGTCCGAGCCGGAGCCGATCAGACTTTCGAGTTCGGAATTCGCGCGATGTACACCTGCAAGCGCATTCAGATATTGCGAGGTCGCGGCAATTAGCGTTCGCTGTGCATCCAGCACTTCCAAAAAGCTGAACTTGCCATTCTCGAAGCCAACACTCGCCGCCTCGAAAGCGCTGCGAGCACCAGGCACAACTTCGGTCCGCAGTAACTCTGCTTCCTGACGCCGAGCACCCACGTTTTCCAGCGCCTGTCGCGCAGCCCCCGACAATGCCACGCGAGCAGCCTGCAGCTCCGCCGCAGCTTTTTCCTCGCGCTGCAAAGCTTCTTGAAGATTACCCTGATTGCGGTTGAAAAGTGGCAGCGGTACTTTCAGCGCGATCAGTGCCTGATCCCCGGGCACCTCGATACTGCGCTTCATACCAACACTCACCGTCACATCCGGCAGGGCGCGGCTCTGCTCAAGTGTGACGAGCGCTTTGCGTCGCTCGAGTTCACGTTGCGCACGCTGGAGTTGCGGCGAACTCGCAAGACGCTGCGCGACTTCTTCTTCGGTCAGCAACCGCGGCATTTGCTCGGCATCGCCACTGGCTTCCGTAAATTCTGGTGTCGCATTACCCCACAGGCTGGCCAAACGTCGACGCGCATTGCGCAACTCACTCGCCGCCTGAGCAAGCGCGATACGTGCACTGGCCTCGGCCACACGCGCGCGCGTTTCTTCAACCGGTGAGACTTTACCGGCCTGTACGCGCTTGGCGGCGATATCCGTAGCGCGCTGCGCGATCTTCACGCTATCTTCAGAGGCCGTCAGCAGCGCCTGCGCGGTCAGCACATCGAAGAAGGCAGCGATCACTGCGCTGCGCACGCGAAGCTCGGCACTACCCAGATCGGCCTGCGCCACCTCTCGGCCTTGCGTAGCTGCACGGATGCGCGCATCGCGTTTGCCACCGACTTCAATCGGCACACCGAGCTCAAACGTCGAGGTACGGGAGGCCTTTCTGGCATCGTCAGCCTGATAGGTGAACTCCGGATTGGGACGCAGCGATCCCTGCAGCAGCTGCCCTTCGGCCGCCCCGACCTCGCGTCGGGCTGCAGTCAGCGACGGATTCTGTTCCAGCGCAAGGCGCATTGCCTGATCCAGACTGAGCGGTGCAGCGGGCTCCTGGGCATTGACCTGCGCGGCCAGCAGCGAGGCCAGCGCCAGCCAGCGCCATTGAATTGGACCTCGGTACCCGTTGAATGACATCCTGTTCTCCGTGCGTGCTCCGCACATTTCTCTCAATATGATGAGTCTATCAGTCCGAGATTTCCGTACCGTAAATTCCCGACTGCATGAAGCGGATAGATCAATGCCCGATCCGGCTGGCGCGCAGCAGATGCTCGCGGAAGACCTTCGCAATCGGCGAAAGTCGCTTGCCTTTCGGGTGAACGACGTGCCACTGCGAATGCAATGGGAAGCCCTCGACCTTCAGCACCGCCACGTCGGCCTCGCCCTGGCCGTCCGCCAGCGCGTGCCGCGACAGCACAGCGACACCAAGGCCGCTAGCAACGGCCTCTCGTATCGCCTCGTTACTGCCCAATTCCATGCGCAGGCGCGGACGGAATTTCAACTCACGGAACAGCTGCTCCGTTGCCATCCGCGTGCCCGACCCCGGCTCCCGAAGGATGAAGCGCTCCTCGGACAATACGTCTAGTGTCAGCTTGCGCCGCCGGGCCATCGGATGCGTAGCGGATGCGACCAGCAGCAAAGGATTAGGCATGAACACGTTGTCCTCCAGATCGATATCCGTTGGCGGCATCGACATGATGTATAGATCGTCGAGGTTTTCCCGCAGGCGCGCGACGACGCCGTCGCGGTTCATAACCTCGAGCGAGATATCGATCTCGGGATGCTCGGCATAGAACTGGCCAAGCAGGCGCGGCATGAAGTACTGCGCGGTGTTCACCAGCGATACGCGCAGGCGTCCACGGGTAAGTCCGCGCATCGCATCGAGCTTCTGCGCGAGTGACTCCCATTCGCCAGCGATCGCGCGCGCGGTCTCGGCCAGTTCACGGCCAGCCTCGGTCAGGAATACGCGCTTGCCGATGACCTCATAGACCGGCATGCCGACAGACTCCGAAATTTCCTTGAGCTGCATCGACGCCGTCGGCTGCGTCACATGGGATGCGCGGGCGGCCGCACTGACGCTGCCGGTATCGGCCAGCGCCAGAAAAAGCCGCAATTGCCGGAAAGTGAGGTTCATAGACTTTTACCTATGATTAGGTCGATAAAAATCGATTTTACTAGATGACAGCACCTCCGTACCATGGCGCCAACCTAAGGAGCTGTCATGAACAACCTGCTTGACCCCGCCATTCTTTTCTTCGCTTTTGGCCTGTTCGCCGGGCTGATCCGTTCGAATTTAGAAATACCTCCTCAAATCGCTAAATTCCTGTCGCTGTACCTACTAATGGCGCTCGGCCTCAAAGGCGGCTTTGCGCTAGCCGAATCGGGCCTGACCACCTCGGTCGCCGCCAGCCTGCTGGCAGCCATGCTCATGGCCTTTATCGTGCCGGCGCTGGGCTACACACTACTGAAGCGCTTCGTACCCAGCTTCGACGCGGCCGCTATCGCTGCCTCTTATGGCTCGGTCAGCGCGGTCACCTTTGTGACCGCGATGCAGTATGTCGAGGCGCAGCAGATCGCAGTCGGTGGTCACATGGCGGTGGCCATGGTGCTGATGGAATCACCGGCGATCATTGTTGCCGTCGTACTGGCGAATCTGCTGCGCACCCAGCAAGCGGGCGGCACACAGCAGGTCCGTGTGACGCCACAAGGCACGCTGATCGCTGCCGGCGGCGGGCCGGGCACGTCCGTCAAAGACATCCTGCACGAGTCACTGACCAATGGCACCCATCTGCTGCTGCTCGCATCGCTGGCGATCGGATTTATCAGCGGCGATGCCGGCAAGGCCGTGATGAAGCCGTTCTCATCTGACCTGTTCAAGGGGATGCTGGCGTT
Organism: uncultured Bifidobacterium sp.; assembly: GCA_964642635.1. Taxonomy (GTDB): domain Bacteria; phylum Pseudomonadota; class Gammaproteobacteria; order Burkholderiales; family Burkholderiaceae_D; genus Pernthalerella. The sequence continues at coordinate 14,462 of CAZXRS010000021.1, forward strand.
CTTCCTGCTGGATATGGGTCTGACGGTCGCGAAGAACCTGCGCGAGGTCAAGGGCAAGGCGCCTGTGCTGCTGGCCTACGCATCGATCTCACCCTTCGTTCACGCGGGCATCGCCCTGTTGGTCGCGCTGGCTTTCGGACTGCCCATGGGCGATGCCGCGCTGCTGATGGTGCTGTCTGCTAGCGCCTCCTACATCGTGGTGCCAGCCGTGCTGCGCTATGCGATTCCGGAGGCGAACCCGGCGGTGTATCTGGCGCTGCCGATCGGGGTGACCTTCCCGATCAATATCCTGCTGGGCATCCCGGTCTACACCTGGGTGGCGACGATAGCATTTCAATAAGCTTCGTTAATTTGTTACCGATCGTTTCCCTGGTTAACGGCTAGCCGCGGCCGCCGTATAAAGCCAACATGGATCACAGCCAAGGAGCAAGGATGAGCCCGCAAGAACAGAAACAACTGGAAGACTTTCTGGTCCAGCTCACGCACGTCGGCTACGTTAATAGAGACCCGCAAGCGGCAGAGGCGATCTCTGGCGCCTTTTCGCGGCAGCCTGACGCGCCCTACCTGACTGTGCAGCGCTGTCTGCTGTTGGAAGCGGCGCTTGAAACAGCCCGTGCGCGCATTGCGGAATTGGAGCAGCAACAAGCGTTGACACCATCTCAGGCGACAAGTCATATGAATGAGCGCGCTAACAGCTGGCTTGCCAGTGCCGCATCGAAAATTGCCGATTGGCCGCGAACGACGCTATCGACCGCACGATAGCCTGCCACTGCCCCACCGACTGAACCGCCCCACTAACAGAGTGGAGCTGTAAAGGGCAGCCTTTTATACGAACTGGCAACCTACCTGACCGAGCACTCCAAAATCCGCATCGATGCGGTCGCCAGGCTTAACGATAACTGGCACGCGACAGGTGCCCGTGGTCACCACCTGCCCTGCCGCGCAAGCCAACCCTAGCGACGATAATTCATTCACCAGCCAAGTGAGCGCGACGCGTGGGTCGCCCAGCACATTACGCCCGTAACCTGAATCAATCGTCTGCCCATTGAGTTCGACAGCAACGGCTTCGTTCACGTAATCGAATCCGCGCCACTCATCTGCGCGGGGACCGAGCACAAATAAATTCGCACACGCGTTATCTGCGATCAATTGTGGTGCGCCAGCAGTGACAAAATTTTCGTACCGCGAATCCGGTATCTCGATGGATGGATGCACGCAGTCGACCGCATCGAGCACTTCATCGACGGCATAAGACCCGGCACGCGGCATCAAGGTGCGCGCAAATCGAAACGCAAACTCGATCTCCGCAACCAGCATCAGATTGTTTTGCAACGTGACTTCTGCACCATCCTGAAGTACGCGATCGGCGTACAGACTGCCAGCGAGCGGCCCATCAACGCCAATGTGCGCCTGTCCAGCTGCACTGGTCGCCGCAATCTTCCAACCGAAGAGCGCATGTGGCTGCAAAGAAGTTAACGCCTTCTGTACCGCATACCCATCCTTCCTATCGCGCGGACGAATCTCCGGTGGTAAACCACCGCAACGACCACGCTGCTGCCACAACCCTAGCAATATTTCTGCAGCCTGATGAATATGTTCGACGCCACTCATGCAGCCTCCGCATCACCCGATGGCCTCATCTGCCGGATCATCAGCAGCGCGAAGAAGCTGATGGCGGCCATCACTGACAGGTAGTAGCCGACGAATTGCAAACCAAACTGTGTTGCCAGCGTCGTCGCCCCATAGGGCGCCAATGCCGCACCAAGAATGCCGGACATATTGAAGGCGAGTGAAG
>CAZXRS010000022.1:0-16056 GCA_964642635.1 uncultured Bifidobacterium sp.
GGAGTATATACGAAATCTGGAAATTCCGGCAACTGCTTTTGCTGCCGAAAAAGTAATTAAGGCTGCGGTGGATGACGCTTCGGATGATAGAGATCGTGCCCTGCCTCATGAATCTGCTGTCGTAATTCCTTACGCTCTTCAGGACTCAGTTTCGGTGGTCGGCGTGGATTGTCTTGTGGTGGCGGGGCGCGGCCATCATCATTGCGCTTACTCTGTTCTGCCGGCGCGGCGTCTGGGCGCACTTGTCCCGCACGACCCTGCTGAGGTTCGGCGGAGGCCTGCCCTAGCACAAGTACCAGAGCGCACGCACAGAGATGGCGATACAGTATGTTCATCAGTTGGGAATAAAAGTGGGCGGCCCAAGGCCACGATGCGTAAGTGTACGTTTGTTTTTCTGTGCCTTCGCGCTGTGGCAGGCGCTACATTGTAAGGCTTTGTTAACCAGCCGCGCCTGAGTGCGTCACTACGGCGGGTTCGACGTTACCATATGACCATGAACTCGACAAATCCCGTCAAGCCCGTCCTGTCAAGGCGCAGCCCAGGCGCGCAGGCCCGCATCCTTGTGGTCGATGATGATGTCCGTCTGCGTGATCTGCTGAAACGCTTCCTAAGCGAGAATGGTTTTTCCGTTTATACCGCTGCCAGCGCGGTCGAGATGAACCGTTTATGGATACGAGAACGGTTCGACTTGCTGGTATTGGACCTGATGCTGCCAGGGGAAGATGGCATGTCGATCTGCCAGCGTCTGCGTCATGGTGGTGACCAGACACCGATTGTGATGCTGACCGCGAAGGGCGAGGACGGGGATCGGATCGCAGGGCTCGAATCCGGCGCCGATGATTATCTGCCCAAACCATTCAATCCCCGCGAACTGCTTGCTCGTATCTCGGCGGTCTTGCGTCGTGTCGTTCCTGAAGACCTGCCGGGTGCACCATCAGATAAGCCCGAAACCTATCTGTTCGGTGAGTTTAGTTTTGATCTGTCGAAACGCTTGCTGACAAAGAATGGCGAAGCGGTATCGCTGACCAGTGGTGAATACTCGGTACTTAAAGTACTCGCTCGTCATGCGCGGCAGCCGCTGTCGCGTGAAAAATTGATGGAGCTGGCGCGTGGTCGTGAATATGAAGTATTCGATCGTAGTCTGGACGTTCAGATCTCTCGCCTGCGTAAGCTGATCGAGCCGGATCCGGCGAAGCCACGCTTCATCCAGACTGTGTGGGGGCTGGGCTATGTCTTCATCCCCGATGGCATCAAGGCCTGAAGACGTGGTCGTGCAACGACTGAGCTGGCTGCGTAGCGGCCTGCTATGGCGTACCTTTTTACTGCTGGCTTTCCTGATCGCGGTCAGCATGGCGGCCTGGGTAGCCAGTTTTCGTATTGTCGAGCGCACACCACGGTCGGAACAGATCGCATCGCAAGTGGTTTCGATCGTCACCATCACGCGCGCGGCGCTGCTGCATTCTGCGCCTATGCTGCGGCGTGAGCTGCTATTCGAGCTGGCCAGTGCGCAGGGCATACGCGTATATCCCAAGGAAGTCACTGATCAGATATCGCCGCTACCCGACAATGAGCTGATCCGGCTCGTCAAAGATCATGTGAGCAGGCGACTCGGCAGTAACACGGAGTTCGCCGGTAGCGTCAACGACATCCCGGGATTCTGGGTCAGTTTTTATATCGATGATGACGACTATTGGCTGATGCTCGAGCGCGATCGCATCGAGCGCGCATCTGGCATCCAGTGGCTGGGGTGGGCCGGCGTTACGCTGCTGCTATCACTGATCGGTGCGGTCTTCATCAGTCGCCTGATCAATCAGCCGCTTGCGCGTTTGTCGACAGCAGCGCGTGCTATCGCGCGTGGTAAAACCCCGCCGCGTCTGCCGGAGTCAGGGCCTGCCGAGATCCGCGAGGCGAACCGCAGCTTTAACCAGATGGTGCAAGATCTCAAGCAGATCGAGTCTGATCGTGCCGTGATCCTCGCCGGTATCTCACATGATCTGCGCACGCCAATCGCTCGTATGCTGCTGGAAGTCGAAATGGCTAAGCTCCCCGAGGCTGCGCAGCGCGGCATGCAGGCGGATCTCTCGCAGATGGAAGCGATCATTGCGCAGTTTCTTGATTACGCTCGTCCTGCGGAGCCGGGTTCGCATGCCGTATTCGACTTGTCGGCCGTGCTGCATAAGGTCGCACAGGAGGCTCAGCGTTCGCCGGAAATTGAAGTCACTACGTCGATCGATAATGAGCTGCGCGTAAAAGGCAATCAGACCGAGATCGAGCGTCTGATGGCGAACTTGATCGAAAATGCGCGCCGCTATGGCAAGACCGCCGGCGGCGATGTCGCGCAGATCACGATAGGCGCGACTCGTCATGAAACTGAAGTCATGATCGAAGTATCAGATCAGGGCAGTGGATTACCCGACGATCAGATTCCCTATCTGTTACGTCCTTTCACCCGGATGGATATCGCCCGCAGTCAGGCTAATGGCGCTGGTCTCGGACTGGCGATTGTGGATCGTGTCGTGCAGAAGCACCACGGTCGGCTGGAAATAAAAAACCGCGAGGGTGGTGGCCTAGCAGTGCATGTCTGGCTTCCATCGAGTTGAGCAACTCAGTGGATGGTCGAGGCCGGTAAGCTTCGACGTCCGAGCGATAGATGCAGCGCGAACACGGCAAACGCGATAAAACCTGCGATCCAGTGCGTCAACACAACGCTATCGCGCACCTCCTCACTGCCGTAGTACAGCATGAGTCCTGACAGCATCAGTACACTCATTAGCGCGAGCATCAGTGTGCCGGATAACCGGTTTCGTTTTGCGATCCATGCCGAGCGTAAATGAACAGGTAATACCGCGCCGAACATCAGCAGCGCAAAGGCCGAGCTGACTCCGTGCGTGACCAGAAAGTGGCGCGCAGTCATAACGGGTAACTCGATATGCAGTTCATGCCGAACAAAGTACAGCAGCCCGGAAAATGCGCAGACGGCGAGAATGATGTGGCTTGGCAGGCGCTGCCAGCGCGGCAAGCGGCCGATACGACGAATTGGTACGTCAGTCATGAGGTTGGCAGGCTCACTGCCTGCGCGTGATGGTTTGCGAAGGCAGGGTGGTGTGGATCGCCTGAAAGCGCGAATACCTTGGTGAGCGCATCAGCAATAGCGCAGCTGGGTGCGATGACTGTAAAACTCAGATCGTCTAGCAGCGGTAGGCCACTTGAGGGTTCGACAATCGCGGAGACTGGTTTGTCGTCGTGCCGTCGCTTTGAAAAATAGATGCCTGACGTAGCTATAGCTCCATCGCGGAGCGTGCCAGCGAGCGCTATATGCTGCGGGTGGCGTGGGTCGCGTACATAGACAGGTTCTTCCGCTTCACCGGCCACGCGCAAGTCGCCGCCGGCATTGACCAGTACGCTCATCGCGCCTGCGGCCAGTGCTGCTTCAATTGCGCGATCGACTGCATAGCCTTTCGCGATGCCTCCCAGGTCGATGCGAGTCGGCGCAGTGCTGCGAACGGACTGATGATCGATGACGAGTTTCGTCGCTGAAGATTCGGAGTAATCCATTACGGAGGTCGGAAGCATATTCCATTGTGCGAGCCGTGGCGCGACGCCAATGTCGAATAATCCGTCGGAATCGGTGTGGATAGCAGCCGCCAGTTCCAGCACTTCAGCTGTCCACGGGTGTACCGTTACCGTCTCGATATGTGCGCATTCGTTGATGCGGCTGACGTCGGAGGCCGGATCGAAAGCTGACATCAGTTGCTGCACAGTCTCTATGGCAGAAAAACCGGCGTCGATCGCGTAGAGCGCTGTGTCGTCATCGCCGGCAACTGCCTCGATCACGACATAGGTACCCAGTAGCGGTCTCATGGATTTCACTTCGGTGCCTTCAGCGCGATCTCGTACATCACCATCAGCCGCTTCACGCCATCGGTCACGTGCTTGCACGACAGCGTAGCGCCGGAAACGTTCTTGATATCCTGATTCAGCTTCAGCGTTGCGTCACTGCCCTTGCCGACGAACTGGTTGCGCCAGCTGGCTTCGCCAACCTCATAACCATAGGACTCGACATACTCCATGATCTCTATGCCCTTGATCGTACCGTTCGCATTGATCGCCAGCGCATATTTGACCATTTCATGCTTGCCAAGCACTTCGTCGACGATGAACCATTCTCCCTGCTCAGTGCGCCAGACGCGTTCGCCCTTGAAGGGTTCGCGAACGGATGATAGTGAGCGCATCTTCTCGCGTTGCGCTTCCGTCAGTAGTACCGGACTGTGAATCAGTTTTGCACCCGGGAATAGGCGCTGCTGTGCTACTTCGATACCGATATGTATTTTTGCATCAGCCAGTGCAGGTGCGACCATGGCAGCGACCGGCATGAATAGCAGTGCAGGAGAGGGTGTCCATTTCATTCTGGGACTCGCTTACAACGGACGGCCGATCTTGATAATGAATTCGTTTTTCGAATGGCTGTCCCAGACGCGACCATTCGAGCACTCGGCATCACCCGGCGCCCAACACGAACTTATACCTGTGGGCTGAAAGCGCCAGGCTGCGGTGATCCACCAGTCCTTAGTCGCGTAATGCACGTTAGGTCCGAAGAAGTGCGCACGCTGTGTCTGCTTGTTGAAGTTATAGCCGTTGAAATCATTGTGAAAGCGATACTCGACACCTGCGGTCCAGTTATTCGCGACGCGGTAGGATGCGCCGAGTAGCAGGTCGATCATGCTCTCTTTACCAATGTCGGCCGGATCGAATTTCACCCTCTCAATCGCGAAGTGCAGGTTCGATGCCAGCACCAGACGATCATCAAGGAAATTAGATTGCAGCATCAGGCGGGTCTCGATTTCATCCTTTACCGAGCCGCTGGTGATCTCGCCATACAGACCGATTCCGACAGGGGCAATCACCGGATTGGTCAGTCGCCAAATGGTTTCGAGTGAAACGCCATCGATCCGGCCTTTGCTGTACGAGTTCCCCGCGGTACTCGGTACCAGCCAGCCGCTGGCGCCCCCCGTGTAGGCATCGTTCCTATCGGCGTGTACATAACTGGAATTGAGATAGCCAGCGATCTGAATGTTGTCGGTCAGGCCGTATTCCAGTTCGGTACGTGACTGCCACAGGTCATATCTGCCTTGTGCCTGTCCGCGGTTGTACTGCAAGCGCTGCTCGAACTCGAGCGTGCCTTTCGGTTGCAGATCCAGCGTGTAGATCCAGCCAAAGCTGCCTTCGCCGGCATGGGCGTTGAGCTGACAGAGTGTGAGGAATGCAGCAATCAGCGCTGTAGCTCGGAATCGAATCATCATCGAGAGATAGTTGCTTGTTTAATTGGTAATTTATTCCTGTTGAGCGCCATTCTAAATGATAATGATTATCAAATGCAAGTGATTATCAATATCTTTTGTGGGCTGGCGCTGCGCAGGTCGGCATGTGGTTTTCGTGACCAGGTTCAGCCCTGGCGGGCCTTAGTCAGCGTGAAAGGCCCGAGCCCATGGTGCGAATGATTCTCAAGTATGATGTGACCGTTGATTTCAATCACCACGCTCCGGCGACGCTGTCGCTGATGTCCTCCGCACCGACCCTGATTGCCTATCCCATGTCCACCGATTGTCTAGACAGCTTGCCGCTGCATGTGCCTGCGCTCGTGCGGCAGATCAGCGCACCGGCTGAGATGCCCGACTGGGCATCCTGGCTGGCCGAGATCGGATTTCTGCCCGGCGAAAGCGTGCGTGTGATTGCGCGTGCCGCGATGGGCGGTGATCCGATGGTGGTACGTATCGGCGACTCCACCTTCGCCCTCAGAAAAGCCGAAGCAGCCTGCGTGCAGGTGCAACGCGCGACCGATGAATTGGTTCAGTTATGAGTGAAGCGCGCATCCACTTGTACCCGACGGGCCCACTGGTCGCGCTGGTGGGTAATCCGAATTGTGGCAAGACCGCGCTGTTCAATCGGCTCACCGGTAGCCAGCAGAAGGTCGCAAACTATGCGGGCGTGACCGTTGAACGCAAGGAAGGGCGTTTCGCTACAGCGGCCGGCAAAGCGGTTCGCGTGCTCGACTTGCCGGGTACGTATAGCCTGCATCCGCGTTCGCTGGACGAGCGCGTGACTGTCGATGTGCTGATGGGGAATGCGCAAGGTGAGAAGCGACCTGATCTTGTGGTGTGTGTGGTTGATGCGACCAACCTGCGACGCAACCTGAGGCTGGTGCTTGCAGTGAAGCGCACTGGTGTGCCGTGTCTGGTCGCACTAAATATGATGGATCTCGCCGAGCAACGCGGTTTGAGTATTGATGCTGACGCATTGAGCCGCGAACTCGGACTGCCCGTCGTGCGTACGGTGGCGGTGCAGGGTGACGGCGCACAGGCGCTGAAAGCGGCGCTGGATCTGCCTGAGCTTTGGAAGCGTGTCGCCGATACGGATGTATTGCCAGCGTCGCCTGAGCATGATTTGCGCGGCGATCACGAAACGGTTCGCGAGATGCTCGAGCGTCTCGGCCTCGACCGCGCCGTTCCCCATCAGCTGAGTGATCGCATCGACCGCGTCGCGCTCCACCCGGTCGCCGGTCCGTTACTGCTGACGGTGGTGCTGTTCCTGATGTTCCAGGCCGTGTTTGCGTGGGCCGAGGTACCGATGGGCTGGATCGAGGCGGCAACCGAGTCGGTGGGTCAGTTGATCAGTGGCCTGCTGCCCGAAGGCTGGCTGCGCAGCTTGCTGGTCGATGGCATCGTCGCCGGTGCCGGCGGCGTGCTGGTGTTCCTGCCGCAGATCGTGATTCTGTTCTTCTTTATTCTCGTGCTGGAAGAGTCCGGCTACCTGCCGCGCGCCGCGTTTCTGCTCGACCGGCTGATGGGTAGTGTCGGGCTGTCCGGTCGTAGCTTCATCCCGCTGCTGTCGAGCTTCGCATGTGCGATTCCCGGCATCATGGCCGCACGGACGATTTCGAATCAGCGTGACCGGTTGGTCACCATTCTGATCGCGCCGTTGATGACCTGCTCAGCGCGACTGCCGGTCTATACCTTACTGATCGGCGCTTTTGTGCCGGCGCATGAGTTGTGGGGCGGCATAGCGTTGCAGGGACTGGTGCTGTTCGGTCTGTATCTGGCGGGTATCGTCGGCGCGATGCTGGTTGCGTGGGTGCTCAAGCAGTTCACTACGCGCGGCCAGGTGCGTACGCTAATGATGGAACTGCCCGACTATCACTGGCCGGTGCCGCGCAATATCGGTATCGGCCTCTGGCAGCGCGTGATGATCTTTCTGCGTCGTGTCGGCGGAGTCATTCTGCTGTTGACGGTGCTACTGTGGTTCCTCGCCAGTTTTCCTGCGCCACCCGCCGGTGCCACAGGGCCGGCGATCGAGCACAGCTTTGCCGGCATGTTGGGACGTGCACTGGCGGTCGTGATGGAGCCGATTGGCTTCAATTGGCAGATCAGCATCGCGCTGGTGCCGGGACTGGCCGCGCGCGAGGTAGCCGTCAGCTCGCTGGCGACCGTGTATGCGTTGTCGGCCACGGCAGACGATACAGCTGGTTCGCTGACGCCGCTGATTGCGGCTGACTGGAGTCTGGCGACCGCGCTGTCGCTGCTGGCCTGGTATGTTTTCGCACCGATGTGCTTGAGCACGCTGGCGACCATTCGACGCGAGACAGGCGGATGGACCATGCCGCTGGCCGCTGCCGCCTATTTGTTCGCGCTCGCCTATCTGGCAGCCTTTGTCACCTACCGTCTGGCGCTTGCGGCTGGTCTTGGTTGATATCGGCGTCGGCCGATCTACTGGGCACTCACAGCCAGCCGGCCTTGCGGAAGCGCCGGAATAGCATCACCGAGACAGTAGCGATCGCACCCAGCGCCATCGGATATCCCCAGCGCCACTTGAGCTCGGGCATGAATTCGAAGTTCATGCCCCAGATGCCCGCAAGTGCGGTCGACGCGGCGAAGATCGATGCCCACGCGGCTAGTTTTTTTGTGATCTCCGATTCCTCTATGCCCACCATCGCCAGGTTCACCTGAATCGCAGTAGCGATGGCTTCGCGTATGCCATCGATACCGGTAGCGATGCGGGAAAGGTGGTCGTTGATGTCGCGGAAGTATTCCTGTGTATGTAGGCACACCGGTGGTACGCGGCCGCCGTGCAGCTTGCCGATAAACTCGAGCATCGGCAATACCGCATGCCGTAGCGTCATCGTCTTGCGCTTCAGTGCGTACAGTCGCTCGATATTACTGCGGGCGGTGTTCTTGTCGAAAATGGTTGACTCGATATTCTCGAGTTCGGTCTCGAGCTGCTCAAGCATGGGAAAGTAGCCATCGACGACATGATCAAGGATGGCGTAGAACACGAAGCCGGTACCTTGCCGGAGTAGCCCTGGCTCGCGCTCACAGCGTTCACGCACACCGCGAAAGTCGGTACTGCTGCGGCTGCGTACTGAAAGTACGAAGTCCGGATGAACAAAGATCGCCACCTCGCCAACATCGAACCCATCACTATGGTCGGCGCTCTCAAGCAGATGCGCGACACAGAATATCGTGTCGGCATATTCTTCGAGCTTGGGTCGCTGGTGCCCATGGCGTGCATCCTCGATCGCCAGTGGGTGCAGATCGAATTCCTGTTTCACCATTTCCAGCTCGGCCGCGTCGGCATCCTTCAGCGCTACCCACACGAACCCTTCGGGCCGTTTCAGCCAGTCGCTGATTTCGGACGGCGTAATTTGTGCGACGCGCTGGCCACTTTCGTAAGCGATACAGTTAATCAGCATGCTGTGCGCGCCGTCAGACCGGCAACTGGTACTCGAGCAACTGTCGGATATCGACGTACTTGAGCGCATTCACATGCGTCGATTCAAGTACCACATGCGGCGCGACACCGGCATCAAAGGCTTCCTTCCAGCGCAGCGCGCACAGACACCATCGGTTACCAGGAACAAGGCCGGGAAAGCGGAATTCCAGTCGCGGTGTCGACAAGTCATTGCCGCGCTGTTTCGAAAAGTCGAGAAACTCGCGCGTAACTTCCGCACAGATCACATGCGAACCGCGATCGGATTCGTCAGTGTTGCAGCAGCCATCGCGGAAATACCCGGTCATCGGGTCGGTCGAGCAGGGCTTCAGCGGTGTGCCAAGTACATTAATGGCCATAACGAAACACTTCTTTTGTGAGTGGAACGAGAATACATTAATCTGGCTGCATTCTACGACTAAGCAGGCCGGCAACAGCCTTGGCTGAGCGGACCGAGCGACGGGTTGACTTAGTCTTTACGGGCGAGTTGCTGGCGCAACTCAGAAAGCTCTGCGCGCAGGAGATGAAGTTCGTTCATCAGCGGGTCGTCAGCGTCTCGATCTTGTATTGCCTGGCTGGCGCTGAGCGAATCAACAATCACTGCAATGAACAGGTTGATGATCACGAAGGTCGCGATAAATATAAAAATGATGAAATACACCCAAGCAAACGGAAAAACTTCCATGATGGGTCGCGCGATACCCTCAGACCAACTCTCCAGCGTCATGACCTGAAACAGTGTGTACGCTGTCGTGCCCATATCCCCGAAGAGATGTGGGAAGGTGGATCCGAACATGTCGGTGGCGATCACGGAGAACACATAGAAGATCACCAAGATCAGGCCAAACACGGAACCCAAGCTCGGAAGTGAGTGCAGCAGACCGGCTACGACATTGCGCATGCTCTCGACCTTATTCACCAGACGCAGTACTCGCAGCACGCGCAACGCACGCAATACGGACAGACTACCCGTTGCCGGTACGAGTGCGATACCCACGACGATGAAGTCAAATACGCCCCATGGGTCTTTGAAGAAGCCAAATCCGCGGGCAGCGATCATCAGGGAGAGTTCTGCGATAAAAATCCACAGGATCACGTCATCAATGCCGTGTAGTGCTTCACCAGCAGCGCTGGCCATGATCTCTTGATTGGTCTGCAGACCCAGAATGATCGCGTTGACGACGATCAGAAACACCAATGCGTGCTGAACGGCCGAATGAGCGAGAAATTTTTCAATCGCCAGTTTCCAGCCTGTTTGTGTTGCTGCTTGTTCCATTGTTACGACTCACATTATTGTTATATTTTTTTAAAAAGAATCAACCTACCGCCTCTATTGTAGCTAAGGCGGGATGATCGATCAGGTTTTGTAGGTGAAACCGTGATGCTTCAGCGGTAATGAGCGAATACGCTGGCCTGTTGCCGAGAACAGTGCGTTGACCATCGCCGGCATCACGCCACCGATCGGAGGTTCGCCGACGCCGCCCCAGAAGTCACCCGTCGGTACCAGCACCGGAATGATTTCCGGCTTCACGTTGATGCGGGCTAGCGGATAGTCGTGGAAGTTCGATTGCTTGACCGCGCCTTTCTCGATCGTGATCTCTTCCGACATGATCGCCGACAGACCCCACAGCACGCCGCCCTCGATCTGCGCCTTAACCGCATCCGGATGCACCACGTGCCCGGAATCGATTGCCACTGCGACGCGCTTCACCTCGATCTGCTTGCCTTTGGTGACCGACAACTCGACGGCAGCGGCGGTAAAGCTGCCATACGAATCGACGACCGCTATGCCGCGATGGATGCCCGCTGCTACGGGCTTATCCCAACCGATCGCCTTGGCTACCGCGTCGAGTACGGCAAGATCTTTCTTCCCCTGCAGCAGGGGACGGCGAAATGCCACCGGATCCTTGCCCGCTGCGTGGGCAAGCTCGTCAATGAAGCACTCGCGGTAAAACGGATTATTCGTATGCGCAACCGCGCGCCAGAAGCCCGGCGGCACATGCAGTTCGCGCATCACATACTCATTCGTGAAGTTCGGTACGGCATACGGGTTATCACGGAACACGCGCGTATTGATCTGATCGATGCCATCCTTCACGAAATGCGGGTAGACAGTAATGGCGATCGACTGATCAGATTGCCGCACCTGCCAGCCTATCCAATTGCCGTCTCTGTCGAGAGCGCCACGCAGCTTCACCAGCGATACCGGACGATAGCGGCCTTGTCGCAGATCTTCCTCGCGCGACCATTGCAGCCGTATGGGTGTGCCCGGCACCGCCATGGCGATCTTCACCGCCTGCTTCGTAAAATCCTGATGCGGGCCGCGTCGTCCGAAGCCACCGCCAGCGTGCATTTTATGGACGTAGATTTTCTGAAGTGGCAGGCCAGATGCATCAGCCGCCGCTGCGATGGATGCCTCACCGTTCTGCGTGCCGACCCAGACGTCAAGCTTCTCTGCGGTATACAGAGCAGCAGCATTTTGCGGTTCCATGGTCGCGTGGTTCACAAAGCCGGTCGTGTACTCGGCTTCGAGAATCTTATGTGCTGAAGCGAACGCCTTGTCAATGTCGCCATCTTTGCGCGCGACCGGCGCAGATGGCTGCGCAATACCTTCGCGCAGGTAGGCCATGATGGTGTCGCTCGACACCTTATCCTTGTCGCCGTTCTCCCACTCAACCTTAATCTTCTTCAGCGCCTGATTCGCCTGCCACCAGTTGGTGGCCAGCACCGCAACCCAGTCGTCGCCGGTAACGATGTGCTTCACGCCGGGCATGGTCTTCGCAGCACTATCGTCATGAGTTTTCAGGAAGCCACCGAACACCGGGCTCTGCAGGATGGATGCATGCAGCATGCCGGGCAGGCGCACGTCTGATGCGTACACCTGTGAACCATTCACCTTGGCCGGAATATCAAAGCGGGCGGGCGAGGTGCCGGCGATTTTCCAGTCCTTCGCGAGCTTGAGCGGTGGATTGTCTGGCACGGGCATCGTGGAGGCCAGCGTAGCCAGTTCACCGAAGAGCAAGCGCTTGCCCGAACTGTGAATGACCATGCTGTTCTCGGCGCGGCATTCCGCTACCGGTACCTTCCATTGCTGGGCTGCCGCAGCCACCAGCATCATGCGCGCCGCCGCGCCGCCTTTGCGAACGTACTCATGCGAGTCGCGAATGCCTCGGCTACCACCGGTCGACATATCCTTCCAGATCTTGTTGCGACGGATATGCTCGTTCACGTCGGCATATTCGGGCCTCACCTTGCTCCAGTCGCACTCGAGTTCTTCAGCGACTAGCTGCGCCAAGCCAGTGAAGCTGCCCTGACCAAGCTCTGAGCGCGCGATACGAATGATCACCGTATTGTCGGGCTGAATCACGACCCAGTGCGTGACCTCGGGTGCGCCGGCAGCCAGGCTTGCGTCGCTTTGAATACCCAGAATGAAGGCGCCACCCAACGCAGCGGATTGTTTGAGGAAGTTGCGTCGGGATGATAGGGAAGGTGTGGCGCTCATGCTTTATCTCCGTACGGGTTTGTTATTTATACGGAATTGTAAAGCAATGAAAAACGCCCCGTAGTTACGGGGCGGAAGAACTGCAGTGAAACAGGAGGAAGTGGTCCGTCAGAACTCGTATTCGAGTTGAACCCGGAAAGTATTGCCGACGTAAGCGTCATCGCTGATGCGGGTTTTTCCGATCAGGTAGGCTGCGTTGTACTTGAATGCCTTGTTTCCGTCGAGCGGTAGCTTGCCAAAGATTGCAGGCCCGATGCGATGGCCTTGCTGGCGAATCGGTGCCCAGCTATCCCATGTGCCTAGGTCACCGAAGGCCTGGAAGCCTGGAGAGAATTCTTTGCTGAGCCGGTAGCGGCCTTGTAACTGGTAATACGCGGTGGTCACTGAAGGGTCCACCGCCCCGACATTTCGCTCGAACAGAAAGTTTGCGATCCAGTCGGTTTTGCCGATATCCGTCTGCAGCAATGGGCCCCATTTCAGTTCATAGCCTTCTTTGCGATCCTGCGGACGCTCGATTTCGAACAGAAATCCGACATCAACCGGGTATTTGCCCGTTTCGGTCAGCTGGAAGCGGTTTTCCCATTCGATTGCATCGATATCCGTCGAATTGCCGGGAGTCTGATTGAACTTGAGGTACACCTCGGTAAACCAGTAGTCGTTCACGCCATACCCGAGTCCAATCGAACCAGCAGTACGATTCTTGCTGCTGTCGTTCATGTTACGGGTGCCAAACTTGATGTCGATTTCACGCTCACCTGCGGTGACGCGGGCAGGGTAGATGTATTCGTCCGGTCCAGCGAACGCGGTCTGGGCGTGAGATATGAGAGCCAGCGTGGTGGCCCATAGTATTTTTTTCATAGAACTCTAAGCTTGAGAAGGTGCGGGATGAAGTAACTTTTGCGATAACCGCTGTCGCTTCACCACCTCAGCCGCCATCAGGATCAGACCGAGCGTGACCCCATAAAACAGCATCTGCATCCCGCTGGGATTGGGCTCGTAGCCAACGAGCGCGTGTAGTATGCGACCCAGCAGCGAATCGGAGGAGAGAATAAACGACGTATCCCACAGCGGACTGATCAGTGATGGCAGCCAGTCGGCCTGAATCAGGAAGCGCGCCATCTGTCCGGCCAGACCGGCGGCCAGCAGCACAATCAGCCAGCCGGTGACGCTGAAGAACCACTTCAGTGGAATGCGCATCAGACCGAAGTACATCAGCAAGCCCAATGCAGCACCGCCTGCGAGACCGACTGCGCCGCCGCCGAATACATCAGTGATGCTGGTGCTGCCACTACTGGCCATGCCATGAAGGAAAAGCACGCTTTCCGCCCCTTCACGCAGCACCGTCAGCGTTACGAGAATCATGATGGCTGACAGTCCGGCAGCACCTTCGCTGACTTGAACACCGACCCGTTTCGCATCTCGCGCGAGTTCTGCGCCGTGCGAGGCCATCCATACATGGTGCCAGGCCAGCATCAGTACCGCGATGCCGAGCACTGCGGCATTGAACAACTCCTGCCCACTGCCTTCAGCGAGGTTGGCAATCGTCTCGGTCAGACCGGCCAAGACGCCAGAGCCGAGCACGCCGGCTACTACGCCCATCACGATGAACAAAGTGCGGCGACTCACGCCACGCGTTGCCGCAGCGACGATGCTGATCACCAGCGCAGCTTCGATGGTTTCGCGGAAGATGATGAGGGCAGGGCCGAACATGACAGTTACTCGACGATGACCACGCCCTTGGCGGTGGCCTGATTGAATTCACCCATGAACGGATACTTCCCGGGTTTTAGCGGGCCGATCCAGACGGTCGCTTTTGATTTCGGCGCGATGACTTTTTCGCGATTCAGTTCGGCACTTTCAAATTCTTCCGGGGTCGCGTCCTGATTCTCGATCACCAGCTTGACCTTCTGTCCGGCCGGCACGCGGATTTCAGCCGGCGTGAACTTATGATCCTTGATCGTCAGAGAAATATCCTCCGCGGCAAACGAGGCCAGCGGCAGTAGGCAAAGCGACAGGGCGGCAAGTCGATATTTCATGCGGTTCTCCGGATGCAATGAATCAAGATCTGTTGAAACGAATGATAATGATTCGCATTTGAGATGTCAACCACATTCGGCTGGCGCACTGCTCTAATAAAAACCTATTAAATTCAGTAGGTTAGGAGTCGTCAGGGAAGCTTGTCGAGCAGAAAGCGTGCTGCCTGGTCCGATATCACCAAGACCAGTTTCATCCGAGCGCGGGTCATGCCGACAAACAGCTTGCGGAAGCTCTTGTCGTCCAGTGCCTCGAAATCTATCTCGGTAAAAATCACCGCAGGTGCAGACTGGCCCTTGAAGCGATAGACCGATTCCGTCAGCAACTCGCCATCTCGAAATACCGGATTGCCGAACAAATCGTAGCTGCCAGAGAAGGATTTCAGGGTGTGGTTGCCAAGCGCGTCGAGATTCAGCAAGGCCGAATGTTCCCGCCCGCGAAAACTCACGAGCGCCATGTCTGCGCGCGTGAAGCCTTCGCCAAGACAACGCGTGATGGCCTGCCGTGTCTGCGCATGCATCTGCGCCGTGTCACCGGTTGGCCAGGTCAGCACGTCGATGTCGGCGCCGGCGAAGGGGCTTGCTGCGGCGACCGGTCTGGCGTGGTTATCCGACAGAGAACTGAGCAGCTCAACGATACGACGCGGACTGCGATAATTGCTGTCGGCATGCATCGTCACCCAGCCGGGCAGCGGCACGGGCTCGCGACCGTACAGGTTTTGCATCGGGTCCTCGAGCCAGAGCGCGCGACCTTCAGGATGTAGCAGCCGCAGCAGCGCGTCACGCCAATCCGGCGAAAAATCCTGACCTTCGTCGACGATCAGCACATCACAGCGCCAGTCATCAGGCACAGCGGCGTTACCTAGGGCGGTCTCTAATTCCTTCCACACCTGTGGATCCGTGTAGTCAGGCGACAGGCCGACGTCGCGCGCGAACAGGTCACATAGCTGGTGGTAGTTGACCACCCGCCCACCGGGTGCCACCAGTTTCTGCACATGATCCGCCAGCGGCCGGTTGTAACAGACATAGAACGGCTTAAAGCCACGCGCTAGCGCGTCGGCGTACTCGGCCAGTGCCAACTGCGTCTTGCCGCTACCTGCGGTACCGGTAACGCGCAATCGAAAGGGCGCGAACGCCAGCTGCCGGGCCCAGGTCGCGAGACCGCCAGAGACCCGAGTCACCATCGCCGAGGCCTGTCCTATCATGGCGCTTGGATCGGGCACCAGTTGCAGTACGTTGTCGAGAAAGCGCATCACGCGCTCGCGCTGCGAAGTGTTCTCGGAGAGCGGCAGGATCTGCCGAACCACCTGTGCCAGCAGCTCGCGGCGCGATGCATCGACGATGCGATCGGCGGCGATGCCCGCGCTCTCGACTTTGCGAATCTGATAGTCCGGGCAGTAAAGCAGGTAATCAATCGCCAGCGCTTCGCCACTCGAGCCAAAGCGCTGCTTTAACGCTGCGACGGCACGCATGATCTGATTGCGTACCAGCTTGGGCTTGTCGAGTCCCGCATAGCGTTTCGCCAGACCTTCATCGGTTTCAGCAAGAAAGCCCGACTTTTGTTCTATTAGTAGCACGCGACCGTTTGGCGCAACGACAATGAAATCAATTTCGCCATAGGCCGAGAAGCCTTTCTCGATATTCGTCCAGTGCACACCATGGAATATCGCGTAGTCGTCGGACAGCGCACGAGACAGCAGGTCCAGCGTCTCGATTTCGCGCTGCGCCGCGCCGGTGACGGCTAATTCACGCCAGCCTGCA
>CAZXRS010000023.1:0-15612 GCA_964642635.1 uncultured Bifidobacterium sp.
CTTCGGCAGCATGCCCTTGACGGCCTTCTCGAGCGCGCGGCCCGGGTGCTTCGCCTGCATGTCGCGGAAATTCGTTTCGTAGATACCGCCCGGGTAGCCCGAATGACGGAAATACTTTTTGTCGAGCGGTTTTGCACCGGTCACGCGCAGCTTGGCGGCGTTAACGATGATGATGTAGTCACCCGTGTCGACGTGCGGGGTGAATTCAGGCTTGTGCTTGCCGCGCAGTCGGCGTGCCACTTCGCTGGCGACACGACCGAGGACTTTGTCCGTAGCGTCAATCACAAACCAGTCGCGCTGGACTTCGTGTCCTTTAGCGGAAAAGGTTTTCATGATGCATCCTAAGTTGATGTAAGGCCCGTGCCGGTGGTTCCGCGCGGTCACTACTCGCGGACACTCCCTTGTTATGATTTCCCCGTCCGGGCTAACCGGGGAACCGGCGATTATAGTGTTTTCAAGGACTTGGCGTCAAATCCCGATTAAATCCACCCGCTTGCCGTTAAAATAACGGCCTTTTCCCGTCAAAGAGGTCTCCATGGAATGCACCGTACGCTGGACCGGATTGTCCGGCATGAGCTTTGTTGCCGAGACCGGTTCAGGCCATCTGGTGACGATGGATGGCGCGCCGGACGGCGGCGGTCGCAACCTTGCGCCGCGCCCGATGGAAGTCGTGCTGGCCGGCACCGGCGGATGCACCGCCTATGACGTCGTGGTGATCCTGCGCAAGAGTGGACAGGACATTCGCGGCTGCGAGGTCACGTTGAAATCCGAGCGCGCCGAAAAAGATCCCAAGGTGTTCACCAAGGTCCATTTTCATTTCACGGTGCGGGGTCGTCACCTGAAGCCGAACGTGGTCGAGCGCGCAATCAAGCTGTCGCACGAAAAGTACTGCTCTGCTTCGATCATGATGGAAAAGACCGCGGAACTGACGCACTCGTTTGAAATCATTGACGATCTGACGGAAGTACCGCCGGCGGTCTGAAGTTCAACGCGCACTGGAATGACGGTTGAAGGCGCATCACCCCCAATACCGTCGTCCCAGCGCAAGCTGGGACCCAAGGCCTCCAGCGTTAACCCTGACATCCGCTTGGGACCAGCCCGAAGCGGCTACACGTGATACGCCGTACTGGTCATCACCTTTGCCATCACGCGCATCACTCCCTTGATCGGCGCAGGCAACGCTGCCGCACCCAGATCCTTCGCTGCCTCAGCATGCGCAATCTCATCATCACGCATCTGCGTAACGATGGCGCGTGAGCGCTGATCCTGTGCCGGCAGTAAATCCAGATGACTATTTAAGTGTGCTTCGACCTGCCGCTCGGTCTCAACGACGAACCCGAGGCTGGCTGAGTCTCCCAATTTCGCGGCAGCCGCCCCCAGTGCATACGCCCCGGCGTACCAGAGCGGATTGAGCAGGCTGGTGTGCGAACCGAGTTCGCGCAGTCGCTGAGCGGTCCAGGCGAGGTGATCGACTTCTTCCTCACCGGCCTGCCGGAATTGCTCCCGCGTCAGATCACTTTTGGCAAACGTCGACTGCGCTTCATACAGCGCCTGCGCGCACACTTCGCCGACATGGTTCACGCGCATCAAGCCGGCGCTATGCTGCCTTTCCTGATCGCTGAGCGAACATTCCTGCAGCGATTCAGCCGGGTTAGGGCGATGAGCGACTGCCACACCACTGATCACGCGCAAACTCCGGTCAAATGCCTGGATGAAAGAGTCGATCTGCATCAGTAAATTGTCCGATTGTTAATGGTTCTTTAAAACTGTTGTATATCAGCGACATATTGTTAGCAATTTTTCCACGAATAAAAAATTAGCTTTGCCGCAATGACTGAGTTTTGCTTCAATGCACGCTGACTTCTAGATCCCTTGGTCTTGGAGCGTCGTTTTTCGTGGTGAGAGTCGCATCAAGTGACCGATCAGCGATAGCGAAATCTTAGCATCACAACACTTTGGAGATTATTCAATGAAAAAGACTCAAGTTGCTCTCGCAGCACTGGCTCTGGTGGCTTCGTCGGCTGCTCTGGCTGATGTGACCGTTTCGGGCTACATGGACGCTGGTGTGGTCAACACTTCCGGCCAAGGCAACACGATCGTTGGCGGCCTTATCGCCCCGAACGTGGTGAACATTGCTGGCGGCGAAGACCTCGGCAACGGCATGAAGGCTGAATTCCTGACCCAGGTCCGTTTCGAGACCTCGAACGGTAAGCTGACCACTGTGAGCCCGACAGCGGCATACTTCCCAAAAGTCTTCAACCTGTCGTACGTCGGTCTGGCTACTGAAGCTGGCACGTTCCAAATCGGTCGTAACGTCGACGCTCTCTGGGGCAATGCTGCTGGCGCATTTGACGTCACCGGTGGCGATAACATGGGCTCGTTCGTCGGTTCCGTGATCCAAAAGTCGGCTTCGGCGATCTTCGGCGACAACATGGTTAAGTATGTTTCCCCGAACATCAATGGTCTGAACGTCGGCGTGAGCTACTACGGCCAGACTTCTGCTGGTAGCGCAGTTGGCACCACGACCAAGAACGACTACTCGGTGGGCGCAACCTACGGCATCGGCGCACTGTCGCTCGGCGCTGGTTACGGCAACCGCACTGTTGCTGGTGGCGCTGGCCGCGTGACTTTCCTGGGCGCTGGCTATGACCTCGGCATCGCTAAGGTGAACGCAGTTTACCTTGACACCGCAAACCTGGGCAGCACGACTGGCTTCAACGTTGGCGCACCGGTTCCTGGCTTCGCTGCTCTGTCGGCACACGTTGGCTACTACAAGGATTCGGGCAACGGCGCAAACGATGGCTCGAGCACGCAAGTGGGTGCTAAGTACGCGCTGTCGAAGCGTACTACCCTGTTTGCTAACTACCAGACCACGACCGGTGGCTACGCCACCAGCGTTGGCCTGTCGGACGCGAACTACACGGCTGCTACAGCTGGTACTGCATTCACCTTCGGCGTCGGCCACTCGTTCTAATTCGGATTCGGTCTCGTACCGATTCGTTTAGCTCGATTAAAAGCCACCCTTCGGGGTGGCTTTTTTATTCATCGTCGTTTCGTAGATATTTCGTCAAGCTCCCTTGTCCGATCTGACACGCTTACTGTCGCTCCTGTCGCTGCGCCCGCTGTTCTGGCTGGGCTGGCTGTGCCTGATGGCACCCACGCTCCTCGCGCTGTCGATGACCAGGGCGGAACGTACAACGTTGTCCGATGTGATCTCCGGCGCTGCCGTCGATGTTTCTGCGGTCGTCTCACCGAACACCCGCTGGCACCGTGATGCTGTCGGTGACATTCCCATGCCACCCGATACGCCTTCTGCGCATGCCAGCAGCCTTGTAGCGCTATCTGCGTCGCATCCGAGTGCCGTGGCGGCCGTCTGGTTTGCCGGCTCGCGTGAGAGTGGTGCCGATGTGCAGATCGCCTACAGCAGCTTTGATCGGCGCAGCCGTGCCTGGCAGCCTGCGCAGTTCGTGATCTCACGTGACGTACTCGGTGAGCAGCTGGGCTATGGTGTGCGCCGGCTCGGTAATCCCGTGCTCTGGCGTGATCCTCAGGACCGTCTTCACCTGTTTGTCGTGGCCACCGGCCTCGGTGGCTGGGCGGCTTCGCGCATTGCGCATCTGGTGCAGGTCAATGCACCGAACACGTCCGATGTGCCGGTCTTCCATGCGCAGCCGACCCTGCCACTGGGCTGGCTGTGGAACACCAGCCATCTGGTGCGTAATGCCCCAGTGCCCTTGGCCGATGGCGGGATGGCACTACCGATCTACTTTGAGCTGGGCATCAAGTATCCGGCGCTGGTGTGGCTATCGAAGGATGGGCACTTCCAGGGGCTCACACGCCTCTCAACGCGTCGCCACCTGCTGCAACCGGCGATCGTGCCGGTGAGTGCTACGCACTGGCTGGCGTATATGCGTATGCAAGGTGGATCTCAGCGTATCGCGGTCGCCGAGTCACTCGACGCCGGACGGCACTGGCAGGATCTGCCGGATCTGGCGTTGCCGAATCCGAATGCTTCAGTGGCGGTACTGCAGGTCGGGCACAGCACGGTACTGGCTTTTAACCCAACGACGGATGCGCGTCATACGCTGTCACTGGCGCTGTCCAACGATGGATTGGACTGGACGAGCGGCGTCTTGCTTGAGCACGGTAGCGGCCGTGATGAATTCTCTTACCCCGCGCTGGCCTGGGCCAACGAGGCTCTATGGGTCAGCTATACGAACCGTCGTCAGCGCATCGCATGGCAGCGCTTTGTGCCCGCTAGGCCGTAAGGACTTCGGATGCCCTTCTCGCTTCTTCCTTCCGATACGTTGCTGCCGCTGCTGGCGGTGCAGCGCATCGCCCTGCCGCTGGGTTGGACCCTGGTGATGGCGGCGGTGTTGGTGTATTTGCTCAGGGCGTATCCACCTTACCTGCGTATCGCTAGTGTGGTGCTGACCATCGCATGGAACGTCTTACCGACACCGCTGAGGCCGAGCGAGTGGCTGGGGCTGGCGTTTCAGAGTCCTGGTCTGAGCTTACAAGGTGCGTGTCTGCTGGCTCTGGTGCGTGCCTGGCGCGCGCGTCATGTGCCGGCGGTCGAGATCATTGCTAGCGAGGTGCGCTGGCCCAATAGCTTGTTGATCGTTATCGCTCTGCTGGGCTGGGTGCTGGTGCTCGATCTGCTGGCGGTGGTGAACGTGTCGATTTACGCGGTCGGATTTACGGCATTGGGCGTGCTGGTAGCGCTGCTGTTGGCGGCTGGGCTGGAACTCATATCACTGCGAAGCACCGTACCGGGCGCCTACCGCCTGCGCGATGCCGCGGCACTCAGCGTTGCTGCAATCGCGGTGCATTGCTTACTGCGTCTGCCGAGCGGCAATGTCTGGGATGCGCTGATTGATCCTTGGCTGTGGCTAGGGGCGCAAGCGGTGCTGATGTTTAGAGCCGCGATGTGGATCGTGCGGCTCGCTCGCGCCGCTCGGCGTTGAGGCGTTCTGGGTAAAGACGCTGGATCCCAGCCTGCGCTGGGATGACGGTTCAAGAGACATCGCGTTTCACACCGCCGTCCCAGCACAAGAATAAAGAGTTTTAGATGCACCCCCCTCAATATCGTCATCCCAGCGCAGGCTGGGATCCAGCGTCTTTCCCCAATCGCTTAAATGATTCCTCACGGAAACTATTCCGTTAAAATCATCGCTATCAAGATAGCCGGGCCCATGGCTCCCCATGCAAGACATAACGACAACAACAACGCCTGGCCGTGGCAAGCTGACCCGATATACGTTTTACGGCCTCACCGCCTTACTGGTATCGACCTATGGTTGGCTGCACCATGTCTTCGGACATTGGCTGACGATCGAGCAGATTTTTTTCCATTTCGCGATCGGTCTGAATGGTCTTAAAGGCATCGATACTTTTCTGGTGTTTGATGCGCTTAAGCGCGTGGCCCTACCCACGGTGCTCGCAGTGATGGCGCTGTACGGTATCGGTGTGCTGACCGCGCGTATCTCGGCATCGGCTACCTTCGCTTCGCTCATCGCCATGCCTCGTATGCACCTTCTCATGCGACCACTCCTGGCGACCGGTCGCATGCTGACAGGAATGAAATTTAGTATCTTCCTGTTCGTTCTGGCGTTGATATTGTTCCTGTACCTCACGCAGGTACTGCATTTCATTCGTATCAATCTCGATAGCGATCATTTCACCGGCTTGTATCACCCGCCCCAAGCTGAGGCCTGGTCCGGCAAGCATCCGCAGAAAAATCTATTGCTGATTTACGTCGAGTCGCTGGAGCGCACCGTCGGTAATCCGGCGATGGTGGGCATCGATGCGCTCGAGCCCCTGAAACAACTCGGTGGCGTTGAGGTGCCTTCCTTTCCGTCTGCACCGGGCACCAATTGGACCATCGCCGGCATGCTGTCGAGCCAGTGCAGTATTCCGCTGAAACCGTTTTTCTATAACAAGTTCGGTAGGTTTAGCACGGAGCAGTTCTTTCCGAATGTGACTTGCCTGGGCGATGTTCTCCAGGCTACCGGCTATCAGCAATATTTTTTGGTGGGTCACGGACTCACTTACTCAGGCGTCGGTAAGTTTTATAAAACTCATGGCTTCCAGCAGGTGCTGGGGCGCGATGAGTGGATCGCGAAAGGCGTACCAGAGTCCGAGCTCAGTAGCTGGGGCGGTGGTCTGCATGATGACACGCTGCTTTCTGAAGCGCGCAAGATCATACGCTCGCACGATCCTCGCAAAGGCCCTTTCAACCTGACACTGGTGACCGAGGACAATCACTTCCCCGAAGGATTGCCATCACCACGCTGCAGCGATGAAGACAAGGCGCTTGGTCTGCCGGGCGTCTTTCGCTGCAACTCGCGCTTTATCGCGGATTTCATCCGCTCGCTCGAGCGCGAGGGCTTTCTGAAAAACACGGTGGTGATCGTGATGGGCGATCATCCTTTCATGAGTAGCGCAGTGCAGGACCTGCAGTACTTCAGAGAAGACCGTCATGTCTATTTCAATCTGGTGAAACCATCGGGATTGCTTCCGAAACGTTCATCGATGACGCATTTTGATGTTGCGCCTACCGTACTGGACCTGCTCGGACTCGGTTCGACCGACCGCCGCTTTGGTCTCGGTATTTCGCTATTCGCTGATTTGAGTGCCGACGCCTACGCAACGCACCAGCAGTCGGTGCTAAGCGAATCCATACTGAGCAATTCAACGACCTACGACGCGTTCTGGAAGCCACGCCCGCAGCCCGAGTGACGGTCCACCCTGATATCCTTCTGCTTTAGCCTATGTTGATTATGAAAAAAATAACTCGAAAAATTATCCTTGTGTGTTTCAGCGGCATACTCGCGCTGTCATCGGGCATTGCCCTTGCCGATGACGACACCTCCGCCCGCTGGAATCTGACGCTGTCGCCTTTCACACAGCACTACCATCCCAAGCCTGAGCATCGTTATGTGTGGCTGGTGGGTATTGAACGCGTAGACAAAGATAACAGCCTGATGGGTGTCTCGTATTTCAATAACTCGTTCGGCCAGAATAGTGTTTACATCTATCCCTGGGGACAGACCTATCCGCGTCTGTGGGGCATAGACAAGCTGACGGGCAAATGGTCGGCGGGACTGATTTATGGCTACAGAAAACCGTACGAGGATAAGGTCCCGCTCAACTACAACGGCTATTCCGTAGGCTTCGTGCCTGCACTCAGCTGGCAGTTGGGCAGCGGCTACGAAGCACAGGTCAGCTTCCCGGGTGGCGCAGGTCTGATGTTCCACCTGCAGGTACCGCTCTCGTTCATCGGAAGGTAATGCGTCTCAAGGTTTGGGCGCGGTGGATGCTCTGGAAAAAAACCGCGCCTCTTCGGCTCGAAGGCTTTGAATCGCTTCAGATGAGGCAATGTCGGCTTCGCGCCGCATATCTTCCCACGCATAACGACGCTTTGTACTGCGCTCCATAACCTTGCCATCGATCAGATAGGCTTGCGACATATACGATGCAATCACGGTAGAACGTTGATCAGGCAGGTGAAACAAGTTCGCACCCTGACTGTAGTCTGTGAGTGGTGATATACAACCGAGCGCATCTTGCATCAGCGTCGGCACGACATCCTGATGTAACGATAACCTCTGCTCGACCTGATTCACGGCGCGACCCGGTGCACGCACGATCAGTGGCGTGTGTGTCTGCCAGCGACTGAAGTTACTACCGTGCCCCCAGTAACCGAGTCCGTTTTCATTGAATTCTTCCGCATGGTCACCGGTGATAATCACCCAGGTATTCTTCAGTACACCTTGCTGTTCAGCGGCATCCAGTAGCTTGCCGACCAGGGCATCCAGATAAAACAAGCTGTTGTGATAATCATTCTTATAAGGACGATTATCCGCATGGCGATCCAGAGCAAAGCCCCCCTTGACCACTGGCAGCGGCTTGAAGCGTGCATAGTCGGGCGGATAGGTATACGGTGAATGCGATGAGGTCAGGAACAGAAAATCGAAACGCTTATCCTGCGGCGTCTTTAGCGTCGCGATATAGCGATCGACCAGCACGGCGTCGGGCTGTTCGTCGACATAATCTGCGGCAGCGATTTTCGGGAAAAGCATCGCCTTTAGCGCGAACCCGTCGAGTGCGCTGGAAGTAAATACGCGACTGCGATAGCCCTGCTCGTTGAGTGTCTGCGTGAATGCGCTCGGAAAGCTATCCGGCGCAGAGTTCATCACACTGAAGTAGTTTGGGTGTAGCCCGTACATCAATCCGAAGAGTCCCGGCACGGTGACTGCGCCGCTGGACACATGATGCTCGAAGCGCGTACCGGTAGCGGCGAAGCGTGCGATGTTGGGCGTGATGTCGGCATTCATGGCATCGGCCTGCCAGCTCTCAAGCACAATCATCAGTATCGAAGGCGCATTCGCCGAAGCCTTGCACTGCAAGGGGCTGAGCGGGTAGCGGATGATGCCGCTGCCCGTATCCATCGATTCATCTGACTTGCCATATGCCGCAGGAAAGATAGCCGGCCAGCGCTCGCTGATGGAGTCGCCGGCGCTATAAAACTCGACCGGATAATACAGCGGCAAGTACGGACGATAGCGCGTGATTTCATCACGCACGTAGCGCGCGGCCCAGATATTAATCGTCGAGTTAATCGCGAGTGCTACGGGCATGAGCAGCAGACCCAGCGCGAACCAAGGCCAGTGATGGCGTTGTCCGGTGCGTCGGCTCGCATACAGCCACAGAACAAAACCCAGCAGCACCATCGCCAGCAGCGCAAACGCGATTAACAGGAAAGCGGGAATGCCCATGCCGCGAAAATCGCGCAGGAACATCTCGACCATCAGCCAGTCGAGATGGAATCGATACAGTTGAAATACCGTGACATCAATCGCCAGATAGACCAGCCAGGCCCAGCCGAGCAATGGCCACAACCAGCGCGTAAGTGGAAACGCACTCAAGGGCAGCGTCAGCACAGCGGCGGTCAGCAGCAGCGTGCCGTAGTAACCGATCACGCTCCACTGATAAACAAGGGGTAGCACAGCGGCGGCAGCCGGCGAGTCTTGCAGGAACAAGCCGACAGCCGCCGCGGTCAGCAGGCAGAGATAGAACGTCAGCTTGAGATGACTGCCGACACGCCCGACAAGCCCTTCAATCATTTGGGGCCGTATTGCATCTCGCCATTGCCGAAGGACCAGTTCTCCTTATCGACTTCGACAAGGTTGATGAATACATCTTCTTTACGCACACCGAGTTCCGCGTGCAGGTCAGTAGCGATGCGATGATAGAATTTTTTCTTGAGATCAGTCGTCCTGCCCGCGTTCAGCGTGACCTGAATAAACACAATGCCCGCGCTGTATTCGATGCCGAGATAGCTCTTCGGAATGTTCAGTGAAGTGGCCTCGTGCTCGGTGATGATCTGGAATTTATCGTCGGCCGGTACGTTAATCTCGGTGGTCATCGCGCGGTATACGATCTCGCCGACAGCGCGACCGAAGCCGGAGGGATGGCCGGGGCCGATGTCGATTCTGACGAGGGGCATGACAGTCCTTGTGTGTAGTGATTTGACGGCCGAAAGCATACCCGAAAGCGGAGTCAAGAGCCCAGATCAAGGATTCGGCGAAGCGTCGAGCCTATAATGATCGACAGGCCTTAAGGCGTCGTTCGTGAGGAGAAACCGATGAGAGTCGTATACCTGTTCAGCATCATTGCCAGCTTGTCATTGGCGCAGGCCAGTTATGCGGACAATGTGACTACACCCCCGGCAACGGGTACGACATCGCCACCCGCGTCGGAGGCGACCGCACCTGCGCAGCCGCAGCTGTCGGACAATCCGAAAATGAAG
Source organism: uncultured Bifidobacterium sp. (assembly GCA_964642635.1). Taxonomy (GTDB): domain Bacteria; phylum Pseudomonadota; class Gammaproteobacteria; order Burkholderiales; family Burkholderiaceae_D; genus Pernthalerella. The sequence continues at coordinate 9,815 of CAZXRS010000023.1, forward strand.
GCAGAAGGCAAGCGCCTGGCTGCAGTGATGGAGAAGTTACAAAAGGAATCCGATCCGGAAGTGCGGCGCAAGCTGATGTCGGAGGCGATGTGCCCGCAGTGAGGTTAGGTGTTGTTCAGTGATGCAGACTGATTGCATCAACGATTCACGACGAAAGACGCTGGATCCCGGCCTGCGCCGGGATGACCCATCAGGAGGCGTCGGCTTTTAAATCGTCATCCCGGCGCAGGCCGGGATCCAGTTTCTTTTCGTACAAGCACTGCCTGACGAAGATTCACCAGCCACGCCCTCAAGGCGCCCCGTTCAACACCCAATGAGCCAGCAGCTTCGCCTCCTGAGGCTCCAAGACACCCTGCGGGGGGTGAATCTCATCATCGCCCCAGCGCCCCATGCTGCCCTCGCGTATGCGCGCTGCCAGCTCATCTCGGACATTCTTCCCCTGATAGCGCTTGGCAATCTGCTTCAACGCCGGACCGGTGGCCTTTTCATTGATCTGATGGCAGTTCACGCATCCACTGTTCGTAAACAGGGCGCGCGCTGCGGAAGTGTCGTTAGATGTGATGTCGGCATGTGCAGATGCGGCCCATGCTGCCATCATCAATCCCGCGACCGTGATGAGCTTGTGTCTCATGGCAGCCCCCTTGGCTTGTTGGTCTTACCAAGGATTGTGCGAGGAGGGACGCGAAAAAACCTGTGACCAGATCAAAAAAGACCCAGTTTTTGGAACTGTTTCAGTGTGGCCATGCGCCCTGCTGGGCGCATGGCTGAGTTGGTTAGATGAGCGGTGGCTCCGACGCTGCTGGATCAGCCGGTGTGGCTTCAGCCTCGGGGGCAGCGACGGGTTCGGCTTTCGCCTGCTGTGACGGTTTGCCACCTGCGGCCTGACCGACCTTGTAGATACCACCTTGCAGCGAGCCACCCTTTTTGATCTCGAGCTCCTCGTAGGTGATATCACCGGCGATGACGCCCGTGGATTCGATCACCAGCGTCCGTTTGGCTACGGTGTTGTTAGTGAGCGAGCCGGCCACGCGAACATGATTCGCCGTGGTCTGGCCGTCCATCGAGCCGTTCGGCTGGATGATGACGGTTTCGGCGGCCAGTTCGCCTTCCATCCTGCCGTCAACGCTGGCCGTGCCCGGCACGCGCATCGAGCCTTTCATGTACACGCCTTCGCCAACCAGCAGGGAACCAGAGGGATTGATATCAGCCATATCGTTCTCGTCTCGATGAGTTTCAAAAGAAAACAGCTTGGCGCATCATACAAGCTTTTCTGCGCATAAAAAACGTAATACGACGATTTAATTACAATTTGAAAACCTATCCCATGAGCACTCCGCGACTGCTGCTGTTCTCCGGCCATGCCGGCACTGGCAAGACCACGCTGGCCAAACGCGCGCTGCCTCTGCTGGCACAGCGTAGCGGCCACGATTTCTTTTTTCTCGATAAGGACACGGCGTATGGCGCGTTCAGTTCGCACATCATGGGATTGCTGACCGGCGACCCCGATGATCGCGACAGCCCTACCTATCTGCAGCATCTGCGCAATCAGGAATATGCAGGCTTACTTGATATCACGCGTGAAAACCTCGCGCTCGGGAATCAGGTCTTGCTGGTCGGACCGTTCACGCGCGAAATCCTGTCCGGAAAATTCTTCCGTCCGGTCGAACTGGGACTACCCGCCGATACGATCTGTCGCATCGCATGGATAGATCTTGCTATGGATGAAGCGAAGCGGCGCATTGAGGCGCGCAACGACGCGCGCGACCAGTGGAAGCTTGCGCATTGGGACGAGTACATGAAGCGGCGTGTAGAGCCACCCGAGCATCCAGCGCTCATGAGGTTGGATAACGGTGCGTTTGATGCTGGAAAGTTCGATGCATTAATCGCGCATCTGTTGGGTTAGTTTCACTCCAAGGATTGATACACCAGGGTCTTGATCATGCGCCGATACGTCTGCCGGATCGCGCCCGGTGTCTGCGCCATCATCACTGCGACCAGTTGTTCTTTCGGATCAACCCAGAAGAAAGTGCCGCCAACGCCACCCCAGGCATAGTCACCCTCGGAGCCATGTACACCGGCGATGCCTGGCTGTTGACGGACCATGAATCCCAGACCAAAGGTATAGCCCTGCACCCCCATTAGCACCTCGCCCGGCTGTACAGGCGTTGCGACCTTGGGACCCAGATGGTCCGAGGTCATCAGCGCGATGGTGGTTCGCGACAGGTAGCGGCGTCCGTCGAGCGTGCCGCCGTTCAGTAGCATCTGACAGAAGCGCAGGTAATCATCGGCAGTCGTCGACATACCAGCACCACCGGATTGGTTACCGGTGGGCTTCGTAATGTCGAGCACAGCCATCATCGGTCCTCCGGTGCTCGGATCGATCTTCAGAGGTTCAGCGATGCGGAAGGCCTTCGCCGCCGGCACGACAAACTGCGTGTCTTTCATCCCGAGCGGCTTGATGAGTTTTTCATCCAGCAGATCACCAAGTAACTTGCCCGACACCTGTTCCAACACGCGGCCGAGCAAATCTGTCGACAGGCTGTAGTCGAAGGTGGTACCCGGCTGCCAGACCAGCGGCGCTTTCGCAAACGCATCGATCTGCGCTGCCGGCGTCAGCGCCAGTGCCGCCATGGGTGTCTTTGATGAAAACAAGCCTGCCTCTTCATAAGCTGCTTTCACGCCGGGGAAACGGGTGAACTCGCCATAGGTGAGGCCTGAGGTGTGTCGCAATAAATCCTGTACCGTTATCTGCCGTTTCGCCGGCTCGCGCGGGCTATGGGGATCTGCGGGATTGGACAGCACCTGCAAGTTCGCTAGCTGCGGAAAAAACTTCGACACCGGATCGGTCAGCTGCAGCCGTCCTTCTTCGACCAGCATCATCGCTACGACCGACACCAGTGGCTTGGTCATCGAATAGGCACGGAAGATCGCATCGCGCTTCATCGGCGTACCGGCGTCTTTGTCCTGCCAGCCGGTCGCATCTGCGTACACGATAGCGCCCTTGCGCGCGACGAGCACAACCGCACCGGGCATACGATTGGCTGCAATTTCTTGCTGCATCACCTCGCGAATGCGCGACAGTCGTTCTTTGGAGAGCCCCTGGGATTGCGGTGTGGCGATCGGAAGTTCCGTCGCTTGCGCGGGGAGGGTACAGGCGAGTGCCAGCGCAACCGCTATCGTGTGATGCAACTTCATGCATGGTCTCCTGTTGTGATCAAGCCCGAACTCGCAACCACGCTTGGCGAAGCTTGGCGGCGGCAATGGGTTTGCCCTTCATTTCCAGCATCATGTGCGGTGCGGCGTCGGGCAGCAATGCGAGCTGAAACTCCATCAATTCATCACGACGAAATGCATGAATATTCACAACATCGCCCTTGCGGTAGCGCTGTATCAGTGAATCGAGATTCGATGCTGTCACCCGTAATCCATCGATCGCGACCAGCGTATCGCCGGCCGATAACCCTGCACGATGCGCGGCTCCACCCTCATGCACAGCGGCGATCTTGCAATCGCCGCCTTCTTTTCTGGTCCGTATGTTGAGCGACAGCGAATCGCCTTTCTGCTTGTCGCTAACCACCACCGCGAATGCCGCCAAGGCATCCGCCAGCGGCAAGTCTTTCGTACCGCGCACGGCATGTTCGAACACGGGCTTCAGATGCAAACCTGTCACCTCATCAAACAGCGCCTCGACCTCTGCTTCGGTGACGCCGCGCTCCTTACCCGGTAAGTAGAAATCGCGTCCGTAACGGCGCCAGAGTGCACGCATCACATCATCCAGCGAGCGCTTACCCTTGGTTTGCGTTCGTATCACTGCATCAAACCACAAGGCCACCAGTGAACCCTTTTGGTAATAACTGACGATCGCGTTCGACGCATTTTCATCTTGCCGGTAATACTTGGTCCACGCATCGAAGCTGGACTCGGCCACGCTCTGTTTCAGGCGACCGCTGCCTCTGAGCACGGTGTTGAGCGTCTTTGCGAGCAGACCCAGATAGTCTTTTTGCTCGATCAGTCCGGTGCGTACCAGTGTCAGGTCATCGTAGTAACTGGTGAATCCTTCAAACAACCAGAGCAGCGGTGTGTAATTCTCTTGCGAGAGGTCATACGGCGCAAATACTGCGGGCTTGATGCGCTTCACGTTCCAGGTATGGAAGTACTCATGACTACAGAGGCCCAAGAAAGTGCGATAGCCATCGCTCATCGCCGCATGCCCCTGCACCGGGAGATCAGCACGCGAACAGATCAAGGCGGTCGAGGCGCGATGCTCGAGACCGCCATAGCCATCACCCACCGCAAGCGTGAGAAAGACATACCGATCCATCGGCGCGCGTTTGCTGGTCGGTTCGAACAATGCGATCTGGTATTCGCAGATTTTTTTCAGGTCGGTAGCGAGTCGTGCGGTATCAAGATTCGGCACACGGCCGGTAATAGCCATTTCATGCGGCACGCCGTGCGCTTCAAATCGTATAAGTTCAAACTCGCCCATCTCAACCGGATGGTCGATCAGCTCGTCGTAGTTTTGTGCGATGTAGGTGCCGAAGCGATGGCGTCGTGCCTTCAACTCGGGCAGCGAAGTAGCGACGCGCCATGCGGCGAAGTCTTCACCTTCCGGTGGCTGAATATCAACAATATGGGTCAGCGCTTCCTTGCCCTGGACTTGCAGGAACACGCTGCTGCCGTTGAAGAATCCATGGGTTTGATCGAGATGTGCGGCGCGTACGGAAAGGTCCCATGCGTATACCTGATAGACAATCGTCAGCGGCCCCGCGCAGCGGGCAGCACGCCAGCTGTGTTTGTCGAGTTTGGTGAGCCGCAGCTTGCGACCATCGCTCTCGGCGCGAATTTGCACGATGTGACGCGCGAATTCGCGGATCATGTAGCTGCCGGGTATCCATGCGGGGAGTGAGACAACCTGACCTTCCGAATCGGGATGGTCGATGGTGAGCGTGACCTCGAACAAGTGCAGCGCGAGGTCGTGGGGGAGGATGGTATAGCGGATGGATTCGCGGTGGCGACGCATGGTGTCTGGGCTGAGTTTGGTTCAGCGGAGAGTTTACGTCAGGTTTGCATGAGTCTTGAGATGATCGACCGCCCATGGATCCCGGCCTGCGCCGGGATGACGGTTTTTTAATGCATCGGGCTTAAAATAGTCATCCCGGCGCAGGCCGGAATCCAGTGTCTTTCTCTGCCAGTGTCTTCAACTGCAAACGCCTAACTCGGGCAGCATCAACCCTTCACATTCACCACCAACCTACCCCGCACTCCACCCGCCAAAATCTTCGGCGCCCAAGCAATCGCATCACCGAGAGCAATCTCTTGCGTGATCTTTTGCAGCGTATCGTCCTTGATCTCTAGTGCAAGGTTTGACCAGGCATCAATTCGGCGCTCGCGTGGTGCCATCACACTGTCAACACCGATTAGCTTCACACCGCGCAGGATGAAAGGCGCCACCGTAGCCGGGAAATCCATGCCCTGCGCAAGTCCGCAAGCCGCGACGGTGCCACCGTAACGCACCTGCGCAACGGCATTGGCCAAGGTATGCGAACCCACCGAATCCACCACACCGGCCCAGCGCTCTTTCTGCAGCGGCTTACCAGATGCAGAAAGCTCTGCACGGTCGATCACTTCAGAGGCACCCAGCGACTTCAGATAATCCGCCTCGGCCGTCTTACCCGTCGATGCCACCACCTTGTAGCCGCGCGCCGCAAGAATAGCGACTGCAACGCTGCCGACACCACCAGAGGCGCCGGTCACCAGTACCTCACCATGCTCAGGCTTCACGCCCTGCTCCGCCAGTG
>CAZXRS010000024.1:0-15117 GCA_964642635.1 uncultured Bifidobacterium sp.
GACGTTGCTATGAATGCGCCGACGCGGGTCGTGCCGAGTGTTTCTTTGGATTCTGGCTTGGTGTTCGAGCGAGGTACTACATTCTTCGGCCGAGAAGCGACACAGACGCTCGAGCCACGCGCTTTCTACACGTATACGCCCTACCTCGCGCAGAACGGTGGTCGCTACCCGAATTTTGATACGACCATCGCCGATCTCAGTTACGCAATGATGTTCCGTGAGAATCGCTTTATTGGAAACGATCGTATTGGCGATGCAAACCAGATCACGCTGGCCGTCACCTCTCGCTATCTTGAATCAGATGGCGCGGAGCGACTGCGTGTAGCCATCGGACAGCGCTTCAATTTCACGCCACCGCAGGTGGGCCTCGGCACTGAGCAGGCGGCGGGTACAACAGATGAAAAATCGGATGTGCTGATTTTGACTTCCGGCCGTATCACGCGTGAAACACGCATTGATGCTAACTTGCAGTACAACCAGACCAAGAACGAAGTCAATCGTGTCAATTTCGGTGCGTACTGGCAGCCGGAACCCATGAAGGTCATGAACGCGCAGTATCGTCGAGACTCTCGCAATCTGACCGATATTCCAAATACCAAGTACGAGCTGATTGATCTCTCTGCGCAATGGCCACTTGCCACGCGCTGGTACGGTGTCGGTCGCCTTAACTACCTGCTGGACGAGAAACGTGTGGGTCAGGCACTGGCCGGCGTCGAATATCAGGCAGATTGCTGGATTTTTCGATTGGTCGGGCAGCGTGTGCCGACTGCAGCCGGCGTCGTGAACACGGCGATCTTCTTCCAGCTAGAATTGAACGGACTCTCGTCCGTGGGCACGAACCCGTTGAACGCCTTGCGCTTCAACATTCCGGGTTATCAGGCACTGAATCCGCAGACGATCCCTGCTCCGTGACGCCTGCTAGGCTATCCACCCACATCGGGTTTTGCAGCATCCTTATTCTGACAATATGAACATCCTGATCCGTAAAATGTCTCATCGCATCGCCCCGGTTTGTGCCACCTTGATCGCGCTGCACCTGACAGCTGCTTCATTAGCACAAGCACAGGAGAAAGCGTACTCGGTACGGCAGCAACCGATACTGGTCGATGCAATCGTCGCGGTGGTCAATACGGACGTGATCACAATGAAGGAACTGGACGAGCGGCTGCAGATGGTTGAGCAGCGAATGAAACGCCAGAAAATGCAGGCGCCGCCACGCGATCTGTTGCAAAAACAATTGCTCGAGCGGCTGATCGTGAACCGTGCCCAGATGCAGCTCGCGCGTGAATCGGGTATCCGCATTGATGACATCATGCTTGACCGAGCCATCGCACGCATCGCCGAGCAAAATGGTGTAACAGTACAGGGTTTACGAGACCAGCTCGAGCGTGAAGGCGCTTCTTTCTCTCGCTTCCGTGAGGAGATTCGTGAAGAGATCACGTTGCAACGGCTGCGTGAACGGGAAGTCGACAACAAACTGCAAATTACCGAATCCGAGATCGATAATTTCCTCGCAGCCTCTGGCGGTCAGCCTGATAGTGCGCAGCAAGAGATCAATATTGCGCAGATTCTTATCCGCGTACCCGAGAATGCATCTGCGCAGCAGATTGCCGACCGCAAGAAACGCGCCGAGCAGGCTGTTGATCAGTTGAAAGCGGGCGCAGATTTTGCCAAAGTCGCCGCAAGCTTCTCTGATGCCGGTGACGCCTTGACGGGTGGAGATCTCGGCTGGCGCAGTCCTTCTCGTTTGCCACAATTGTTTGTAGAAGCGACAGAAAAACTGACCGATGGCCAAGTCGCGTCGGTGGTGCGAAGCGCGAATGGTTTTCATGTCCTCAAGCTCGTGGGTCGTCGCAGTGCGAGTGTGGTCAAGGCGGGGCCTGCAAGCACCGTACAGCAGACACGTGCACGGCACATCCTTATCAAAGTCAATCAGATCGTTTCCGGCGCCGAAGCACGTCGCAAACTCGTTGAGCTGAAACAGCGACTGGATAACCGGGCCGCAAAATTCGATGACCTTGCCCGTCTGTACTCGAACGATGGTACCGCCAGCAAGGGCGGCGACCTCGGATGGATCTATCCCGGCGATACCGTGCCGGAGTTCGAGCGCGCGATGAATGCGCTCAAGCCGGGTGAGGTGAGCCAACCTATCGAGTCACCTTTCGGCTTTCACCTGATTGAAGTCCTTGAGCGCAAGACCGGAGAAGTTTCTAAAGAACGCCAGCGTGCGGCTGCACGTCAGGCCTTGCGCGAGCAGAAATTGGAAGAGGCTTACGAGGACTGGCTACGTCAGCTGCGTGACCGCGCCTATGTCGAGTATCGCCTCGACGACCTCGGTAAACGCTAACCAATCGACAGTATGAACAGGCCACGCATTGCGATCACCTGCGGCGAGCCAGCAGGAATCGGCCCCGAGATCGCCCTGCGTGCTGCGCTTGATGTCGCTGCCGCTGATTGTTTGCTGATCGGCGATGCTGCGCAGATCAAAGCACTATCCATGTTGCTGGCGCCAGCGCGGGTACCGCGCGCCATTGCTTCAGTGGCCGATTTCGCCAACCACCACAGCGAGCTGTGCGTGCTCGACTGCCCACTGGCCGTGCCAGCCAGTCCCGGGCAACTCGACGCGCGCAATGGCCAGGCGGTTATGCGCATGCTCGATGCTGCCATCGACGCCGCGCTTGGAGGACAGGTCGATGCCATCGTTACCGCGCCGGTGCAGAAGAGCACCATCAATGATGCCGGTATTGCTTTTACCGGTCATACCGAATACCTCGCCGAACGTACCGGTACAGACCATGTGGTCATGATGCTAGCAGGCGAGACCGATGATGGCATGCTGCGCGTTGCATTGGCGACCACGCACCTCGCCTTGTATGCTGTACCGAATGCGATCACTATTGATAGGCTGACGACCACGCTAGCCATCGTGCACCATGATCTTGTGCACCGCTTCGGCATCCCTGACCCGCACATACTCGTCACCGGTCTCAATCCGCATGCCGGCGAGGGCGGTTATCTGGGTAGAGAAGAAATCGATGTGATTACGCCAGCGATCGACATCGTGCGCGCGCGCGGGTGGCAGGTAAGCGGCCCGTATCCGGCAGACACCCTGTTCCAACCCCGACATCTACAGCAGGCTGATTGTGTGCTGGCGATGTATCACGATCAGGGTCTGCCTGTACTGAAACACGCGACCTTCGGCCGCGGCGTGAATATCACGCTTGGTCTACCCATCATCCGGACTTCGGTCGATCATGGTACCGCGCTCGATATCGCGGCCACTGGCCTCGGTAAAGCCGACTATGCCAGCATGAGCGAGGCCATTCGAGTTGCATGCCAGATGGCGACTGCGCGGCGATGAAACACATTCCAAAAAAACGTTTCGGTCAGAACTTCCTGACCGATAACAACGTGCTCCACGAAATCATCCGCGCAATCTCTCCCGCGCCGGATGACCTGATGGTTGAGATCGGGCCGGGGCAGGGCGCAATGACGCAACTGCTCCTTGAATCGCTGAACCAGTTACAAGTCGTTGAGCTTGATCGCGACCTCGTTGTACTGCTGACGAAGAAATTCAGTGCCGACAAGCTCGTCATTCATTCCGGTGACGCTCTGCAATTCGATTTCTCACAGCTGCTTGATAGCGAGCGTAAGCTGCGTATCGTAGGTAACCTGCCCTACAACATTTCTAGTCCCTTGCTGTTTCACCTAGCTCAGTATGCGCCGCAAGTCATCGATCAGCATTTCATGCTGCAAAAGGAAGTGGTCGAGCGCATGGTCGCCGAGCCGGGTGGTCGCGACTACGGACGCTTGTCGGTCATGCTGCAGTGGCGCTACCGAATGGAGTTACTTTTCATCGTACCGCCTGCGGCCTTCAATCCGCCGCCCAAGGTGGAATCTGCGATTGTGCGTATGGTGCCTATCGCTCAGCCACTGGCCTGTGAGCAGCACAAACTCGAGCAAGTCGTCACCAAAGCTTTTTCGCAGCGACGCAAAGTCATACGCAACTGCGTCGCTGGCCTGTTTACCGAAGCACAGTTGATCGATGCAGGTATTGATCCGCAGTCCCGGCCTGAAACCGTGCCGCTGGAAAGCTTCGTCCGTCTCGCGCGCATGCTCGGTGAATGAGCGCTTGATCCAGGCATAGCTCTCTGTAGTACAACAAAGTTTGCGAGCCAACTACTGACCCATCAAGGGTCGCTATTTAACTTGCGGGCTTTCGCCCTATCGCGATGGCAATCGCGTGTGAAAGTGCCAGATATCACGCCCGAATCACCGGCCACTCTGTGCCGGCAAACGCTGACAGGATCGTTGAGTTCGAGAAATTGCGGAGTCAGATGTTAAAACTTCGGCAGCGAATCCGGCTCATGATTGCGCAGAGTCTTGCGCGCCTGCTCAAACTCAGGCAATGCCGATTGCACAGTTGCCCAGAACTGCGGGCCGTGGTTCATCTCCCGCAGATGCGAAAGTTCGTGAGCGACCACGTAGTCGATATTAGGGAGCGCAAAGTGCATCAGGCGCCAATTCAGCTTGATGCGACCGTCGGCGGTACAGGATCCCCACTGCGTCGCAGCAGATGACAACGTAAAGCTCTTGAAGCTGACACCGAGTTTTTCGGCATAGACGTCCAGCCGCTCTGCAAATACGCGTCGTGCTTCAGTCTGTAGCCATCCTTGCACGCGATCTTTCAATTGCTGCTCACTGGCAGATCCGGGTAAACCCACATGAAGCTCGCGCGCGTCTTCATCGAACCGAATTCCTGCCATAGTACCGATATCGGAAACGCGCAGCGTGATGTCTTCTCCCAGGTAGGGAAGCTTCGCACCGTCACGCCATTCCATGGGCGGTTGCAGGCGTCGTACCGAGCGCTCACGCTGCTCATTAATCTTCCTGAAAATCCATTGCTGCTTTTCTTGAATGGCTGCCTCGATCTCAGCGACGGTCACCCAGCGGGGTGCCGTGACGCGCAGACCATCATCATCAATCAGAAAGCCGATAGTCTTGCGCTTGGAGCGAAGTAAGCGGTAATCAAGGGCGAGATTGTCGAGACGAATACGGCGATGGCCCGGCGGAATCGGTAGGTCTGGCACGGTGGACGGCGGAACGTCCTCGCCCGGCGTTTCGCCGAACAAGTCCTCCAGCGATAGCTGGTTAGGATCAACGTGTTTTTTCTTGAATAACTGCTTCAAGGACATCAGGCTTCCCGGGCGGTTTCGGCAGGCGCGTAAGCTGACGGAGAGATCACGCGCATCTCAGATTCTATCCAAGTCTCGACCCTTGCCATTAATTCAGCAGGCTCCAGCCCTTCAGGGGAAATCGGCTTGCCGATAGAAACGGTAATCGTACCCGGCTTTTTGATGAATGCATTGCGTGGCCAGCAGTCGCCGGAGTTCACAGCGATCGGTACTACAGACGTGTTGGTGCCGACAGCGAGGATGGCGCCACCAGGCTTGTACTTACCTTGGCTGCCGACCATGGTTCGGGTCCCTTCGGGGAACATGATGACCCACTGTCCGTCGTCCAGACGACGTCTGCCGGTAGCGATGACCTGTGCCATCGCTTCGCGGCCCTTGCTACGGTCGATCGCGATCATGCGGAGCATCGCGAGGCCCCAGCCGAAGAACGGTATCAATAGCAGCGACTTCTTGAATACGAAAATCATGGGCCGCGGCATCGCCCAGCAATAAAAAATCGTCTCCCATGCGGACTGGTGTTTCGACAGCAAAATCACCGGTGTATCCGGTAGATTCTCGAAGCCCTTGATCGTCCAGTGTATGCCACATACATACTTCGCTACGTAGGTGATGAATACATTCCAGCGAATGATCATCCAGTAGCGTTGACGATAAGGTAAAAGCAAGAAGCCGAAGCAGGCAATAGCCCAGATGACGGTCGCGATCACGATCAGCAGCGCAAAAACCAGTGAGCGGGCGAACAGCAGCGGACGGGACATGAGACTTCCTGGCAGGTTGATGCCGCCAAATGCTTAGGCGGCGATTTTATTTTTTCTGATTCGGTGTGGCGTGTGCTAACTCAGTGGCCTTCTGTGACTGCTGATCGAGATGCAAGAGCCGATCGACTGCGGCGGCAAGATTGTCAAAAATCTGTGTGCCCGGCGGTAGTCCACCTTTTTCTAAAGTCTTTTCGCCCTTGCCGGTCCGGACCAGATAAGGTGCACAACCGACCTCAAATCCCGCCTGCATATCGCGCAAGGAATCTCCCACCATCGGTACACCTTTGAGTGACACATTGAAGCGCTCACCAATGGTCTTCAGCAGCCCGGGACGTGGTTTGCGGCAGTCGCAGAACTCGTCAGCCGCATGTGGACAGAAGAAAATCGCGTCGATATGTGCGCCGACTGCCTGAGCGGACAGATGCAGCTTCTGATGGATTGCGTTCAGCATCTTCATATCGAACAGGCCACGAGAGATCGCTGCCTGATTGGTAGCGATGGCGATTTGATAGTCATGCTGATTCAAGCGTGCGATAGCCTCTAGTGAACCCGGAATCGGTCGCCATTCGGCGGGCGATTTCACATATTCGTCAGAGTCGAAGTTGATCACGCCGTCACGATCAAGAATAACCAGCTTCTTCGGCAGCGGCGTCGGCAGTGGCATCTCAGGCGGCGAGTTTCGAAATATCAGCGACGCGGTTCATCATGCCATGCAGTGCATTAAGCAGCGCGAGGCGGTTGGCGCGCAGGGCCGCATCGTCTGCCATGACCATCACGTCATTGAAAAACGCATCAACATCATCACGCAGTGATGCCAGCGCTTTTAGTGTTCCGGTGAAATCACCTGAGGCGAAAGCCTTATCGACCTCAGCGCGGGTATCCGTCATCGCACCGAACAGACGTTGCTCCGCAGCTTCTTGCAGCAATTCCGGTTTGACTTCGCCGTGCACGCCTTCGTTCTTTTTCAGAATATTCGTAATACGCTTATTCGCGGCAGCCAGCGATTCGGCTTGAGGTAGCGCGGCGAAGGCTTCCACCGCATCAAGGCGCTCGGCAATATCGTCGAGACGATCCGGCGCCTGCGATACCACGGCTTCAACGGCGTCCTGTGCATAGCCACGGTCGCGCAGCAAGCCGCGCAGTCGGTCATGCACGAAAGTCTGTACCTCCACGACGGGATCGGTGAAGTTCGCATTACCTGCGAACTGTTTCGCAGCCAGCGCAAGCAGGTGCGATACCGATAGCGGAAGGCGTTGCTCGACCAGCATGCGCAAAATACCCAGCGCATGACGACGCAAGGCAAACGGATCCTTGTCGCCAGTCGGCGCCAGACCGATACCCCAGATACCCACCAGCGTTTCGAGTTTGTCGGCAAGTGCAACGACGGTGCCGGTGCGTGTGGAAGGCAGAGCATCGCCCGCAAATCGTGGCTGGTAATGCTCGCTAATAGCGGTCGCCACTTCATCCGGTTCACCGTCGTGTCGAGCGTAGTAGGTACCCATGATGCCCTGTAGCTCTGGGAACTCGCCGACCATGTCGGTCAGAAGATCAGCTTTGGACAGTGTTGCAGCGCGCTCGGCCAGTTTTTTATCGGCGCCTAGTGTTTCGGCGATCGCTGCAGCCAGTGCGACGACACGCGCATTACGTTCTGCCTGCGAGCCAAGCTTGTTGTGATACACGACCGAACCGAGGTTACCTAGGCGGTCGAACAGCTTCTTCTTTTTATCCTGTTCAAAGAAGAATTTCGCATCCGATAAGCGCGGACGTACCACGCGCTCATTACCGCCGATGATGTGCTTGGGATCGGCAGTCTCAATGTTCGAGACGATCAGAAAGCGCGAGCGCAGCTTGCCGACCTGATCCGTCAGCGCAAAATACTTCTGATTTGTCTGCATGGTCAGAATCAGGCATTCCTGCGGCACCGCGAGGAATTCGTCATCAAACTTGCATTCATAGACCACCGGCCATTCAACCAGTGCATTCACTTCATCAAGCAGCGATTCCGGCATCAGAATCGCATCAGTGCCGGCTTTCGCGAGCAGATCTGTACGAATTTTTTCTTTGCGTAGTTCAACGCTCGCGATCACTTTGCCCTCTTCGCGCAGCGTATCCGCATAGCTTGTGGCTGATGTAATCGTCAGCTGCGGCTTTTTCGACAGGAAACGGTGACCGAGTGTGGTGCGTCCTGATGAAAGGCCGAGTATTGACAGCGGCACGATCTGCTCATCGAGCAGAGCGATCAATCCATGTACCGGACGCACGAACTGCACGGTTTCACCATCCGGACGCTGATAGCTCATCACTTTTGGAATCGGCAGCTTCGCGATGCTCTCTTCAAGCGTCAGCTGCAGTCCCGCAGCCAGTGCCTGGCCCGGTGCGTTGTAGGTAAAGAAAAAACTATCAGCCTTGCCATCACTGGCGCGCTCTAGCTCGTCGAGCGCGATACTGTCGCGACCCGCCTGAGTGGCCAGCGCCGCGAGTTTCTTCGTCAGCGGCGCAGCGGGCTTACCCTCTTTGTCGAGCGCTACCGTCACTGGCAAGACTTTCTCGCGAATGCTCTTGTCGGGTGATTGCGCTCGCACTCCAGTGATTTGCACGGCAAGTCTGCGCGGTGTCGCATACGACACATGAGTCGCACCGTCGTCGAGGAATGCGCGTGACGACAAGCCGTTGATCATCGCAGTAGCAAACGCGTCGCCGAGCTTGGCCAGCGCTTTGGGAGGGAGTTCTTCGGTCAGCAGTTCGACCAGCAGTGTGTGTTTCATCGGAGATTCTTCTGTATTCGGTGACGACGGGCTGATCAGGCGGCGTAACGTGTATTGCCCAGCATGGGGAAGCCCAGTGCTTCGCGCGATGCGTAGTAGGCAGCGGCGACGGCGCGCGCGAGATTACGGATACGGCCGATATATGCCGCACGCTCGGTCACCGAGATGGCGCCACGTGCATCCAGCAGATTGAAGGTATGAGCGGCCTTCAGAACCATTTCGTAAGCAGGCAGTGCGAGCTTGGCTTCCATCAGGCGCTTGGCTTCGGACTCATAGTTAGAGAACAATGAGAACAGGAAGTCCGCATTCGAGTGTTCAAAGTTGTAGGTCGATTGCTCGACTTCATTCTGATGAAACACATCGCCGTAGGTCAGCGACTTCTTGACGCCGTTTTCTTCCCATTCCGTCCAGATCAGGTCGAACACGTTCTCGACACCTTGCAGGTACATCGCGAGACGTTCGATGCCGTAAGTGATTTCACCCAGCACCGGCTTGCAGTCAATGCCACCGACTTGCTGGAAGTAAGTGAATTGCGTGACCTCCATGCCGTTCAGCCACACTTCCCAACCGAGGCCCCAGGCACCCAGCGTTGGATTTTCCCAGTCGTCCTCGACGAAGCGCACATCGTTGTCAGTCAGCTTCAGGCCGAGTGCTTCGAGCGAGCCGAGGTAGAGGTCGAGGATATTTTCCGGCGCCGGCTTGAGTACCACTTGATACTGGTAGTAGTGCTGCATGCGGTTCGGGTTTTCACCGTAACGGCCATCTTTCGGGCGGCGCGACGGCTGCACATACGCGGCACGCCACGGCTCGGGACCGATTGCGCGCAGGAACGTGGCGGTATGCGAGGTACCGGCGCCGACCTCCATGTCATACGGTTGCAAGAGCGCGCAGCCCTGCGCGTCCCAGTATTCCTGCAGTTTCAGGATGACTTGTTGGAAGGTCAGCATCGGTGTTCGTAGGGATTTTCGAAAACCCACGATTTTATCGGGTTTTCAGAGGGGGGAGGGGGTTTAGGCGCCTCGCCGCGACCTGAGCCAAAGCATCGCAACAACCGCTACGGCGAGCCCGATGGGTAGGCCATTCCCAATGCGCGTATAGGGCGTCAGCCCCTGCATCCCTTGCACGCTGGCTTCGAGAGTGTCCCGCGTGAATGGCGGCAGCTGCGCGACCACACGCCCGCGTTCATCGACCACAGCGGTCGCCCCGGTATTGGTTGCGCGAAGCATCGGTCGGCCCAGCTCCAGCGCGCGCATCTGCGATACCTGTAGGTGCTGCGGCAGCGCGATGGTGTCGCCGAACCATGCAATATTGGAAATATTCAGCAGCACGCTGGGCACCGGTGCATTGCGATCGGAGGCTGCGGATAATTGGGCGGCGATTTCTTCGCCAAAGATATCCTCGTAGCAGATGTTCGGCAGCACCCACTGGTCCTTCACCTGAAACGCTGGCTGCTGCAGGTCACCGCGCCCGAAATCGCCGAGCGGCATCTTCATCATGTCGACAAACCAGCGGAAACCCATCGGTATGAATTCGCCGAAGGGTACGAGATGATGCTTGTCATAGCGGTATTCGTCATCGCCGCCGATGCCGATCACGCTATTGAGGTAGATGCCCGGCGCGGTAGTCCATGGAATACCGACCAGCAGTTTGCTCTGCTGGCCGTGCGCGAAAGATGTCAGCTGATCGAGATAGCCATGCGGTAGCTGGCTTGCCAACAGGGGCAGCGCCGTTTCGGGCGTGGCGATCAGGTCGGCACGCTTCTCGGTAATCATTGCGCGATAGAGCTGCAGCGACGCATCCAGGCGAGCGGCGTCGAATTTCATTTCCTGTGGCACGTTCCCCTGCAGCAGACGAACCGTGATCGGCTGGCCACGAGGCGATGTCCATTGCAGCTGATGTAGCAACACACCACCAACGGGGATCACGATCAGCACAAGTAGGGCCACGCGATGAAGCCGCTTCAGCTGCAACATCGTCGCGATACTGCCCGCGATCACGCTGGCGAGAAAGCCAACACCGAACACGCCGGTGAGCGGTGCATAGCCTGCGAGTGGACTGGCGGTGTGCGCGTAGCCGGTGGCGATCCACGGAAATCCAGTGAAGATCCAATTACGCGTCCAGTCTGCCAGCATCCAGCATGCGGGCATTAGCAGTATGAGTGTGATGGGTGCGCGCAGCGTGACCGCGATGCGTTTTGCTAGTCCAAGCGCTGAACCGTAAAGCAAGCCTAGTCCCGCAGCGAGCAGCAATATCGCCAATGCCGCCATGATGGATGGCATCCCACCATACTGATGAAGACTCACGTACAGCCAGTGGGTCCCAGCCGCAATCGATGTTGTGCCAAACACCCAGCCGAGTAAGAAAGAAGCCTTGGGATTATCTGAGCGCAGCGCGAGCATGAAAAGCGCCGCCAGCGCGACGATCTGCAACCACCACCAGCCGTATGGCGCAAAAGCGAAAACAGTCGATGCGCCGGCTAGCAGCGCGATGAGCACAGGAATGGAAAGGAACTTCATCGTCCTGCCTCGAATAGCGGGCAGGAGAAAACGTAGTGAGGCATCAGTTCGGCTCGCCGAACAGCCGCTCCGGCAGCTTCTCGACTAGCAGCACATGCACCTGCCGCGCATCGGCGCGCAGCACCTCGAAGTGCAGACGGTCGATGTTGAACTGCTCGCCCTTGCGCGGCATGCGACCCAGATGCTTTGCCACCACACCGCCTATGGTATCGACATCGCCATTCGGCAGAGTCACGCCCAGTGCTTCGTTGAACTGCTCGACCTCGGTCAGTGCTTTCACACGCCAGCGCGGACCAAAATCACCGTCCTTCACCGCGAGCACATTGTCCTCTTCTTCATCAAAATCGTATTCGTCTTCGATATCGCCGACGATCTGTTCCAGGACATCTTCGATCGTGATCAACCCGGCGATACCACCGTATTCATCAACGACCATAGCGATATGGTTGCGATTAGCACGGAAGTCACGCAGCAATACATTCAGACGTTTTGATTCTGGAATAAACACGGCTGGGCGCAGCATGTCACGCACATCAAATGACTCCTCAGCGTAATAACGCAGTAAATCTTTTGCGAGCAAAATGCCGACGACTTTGTCGCGGTCACCATCAACAGCAGGAAAGCGCGAGTGCGCAGTTTCCAGCACCATCGGTATCCATTCATCAATCGGCTTCGCCAGATCGACGACATCCATCTGCGATCGTGGAATCATGATGTCGCGAGCACAAAGATCCGACACTTGGAAAACACCTTCAATCATCGACATTGCATCGGCGTCGATCAGGTTGCGCTCATGCGCATCGTGCAGCAGCTCGAGCAGCTCGGCGCGGTTTTCAGGTTCGGGGGAGATGAGTGCGGTCAGGCGCTCGAACAGGCTACGGTGGGACTTGTGTTCGGCGCGGTGACCGCCGGGAGGATGATCTTGCATGTGGCGTGATGCCGGAGTTCAGGAAAGCACAGGATACCGCAAAAGGATTAGGGTTTTGTGAAATTGGTGCGATGATAAAGGTTGTCGAATTGAAACGCAGATTCAAAAAGTCACCAGATTCCGGCCTGCGCCGGAATGACGCCGTAGGAGCCGCTGACAAAAAAAGCGTCATCCCAGCGAAAGCCGGGACCCACGGCCACTAGAGTAAAGCTGCTACTGGGCCTTGTAAGGATCCGGCATTCCCAATCCGGCAAGAATTTCCGTCTCCAGACCTTCCATCTCAGCGGCCTCATCGTCATCTTCATGGTCATAGCCTTGTGCATGCAGCACGCCGTGCACGATCAAATGTGCCGCATGCTGTGGCACTGACATCGAGCGTTCTTCCGCTTCTTTCAGCAATACATCGACGCACAGCACGATATCGGCCTGAACCACATCGTCGTCGGAGACAGGCTCACCTTCGGCATAGGCAAAGGTCAACACATTGGTCGCGTAATCTTTGCCGCGGTAGTCGCGGTTCAATGCGCGGCCTTCGATCTCATCTACAAAACGGATGGTGTATTCGGCTGGTGCAAACTGCGCCGCCTGTACCCAGCGCCGTATATCCGTGCGCTTGAGCACGTCCGACAGTCGCTTGTCGGCGTACTGGACGGATAGCGTCAGTTTAGGTTTTGTCGCCATCGCGGTGGGTGGTCATACTCGCTGCGTCATACGCATCAACAATGCGACCAACCAGGGGGTGGCGCACAACGTCGGCACTGGTAAAGCGCGTGAAAGCAATACCGCGCACGTTTTCGAGTACTTTCAGCGCATCGACCAGACCGCTCTTTTGTCCGCGCTGCAAATCGATCTGAGTCACATCGCCGGTGACCACCGCCTTGCTGCCGAAGCCTATGCGGGTGAGGAACATTTTCATCTGCTCTGGCGTCGTGTTCTGTGCCTCATCAAGAATAATGAAGGCATGATTCAGCGTACGGCCGCGCATATACGCCAATGGCGCGATTTCGATCGCTTGTTTCTCAAACATTTTTTGCGTGCGATCGAAGCCAAGCAAATCATATAAAGCGTCATACAGTGGGCGTAGATAAGGGTCGACTTTTTGCGCAAGATCGCCTGGCAAAAAGCCGAGACGTTCACCCGCTTCCACGGCCGGACGAGTCAGCACAATACGACGCACCGCATCGCGCTCCAGCGCATCGACGGCACACGCAACGGCGAGATAAGTCTTGCCAGTTCCGGCCGGACCAACGCCGAAGGTCACGTCATGCTCCAGAATATTTTTCAGGTACTGGCTCTGATGTGGCGTACGCCCGCGCAAATCACTGCGGCGCGTTTTCAGGATCGGACTGTCCGGCGTTGCATCTATTTGTTTTGTAAGTAAGGCCGCCTTGTCACCACCGGCGCGCGCCTCGACCAGTGCGAGTTGTATATCCTCGATAGAAATCGGCTTATCCGCTTCGGCATAAAAGCG
This sequence comes from uncultured Bifidobacterium sp., assembly GCA_964642635.1. GTDB lineage: Bacteria > Pseudomonadota > Gammaproteobacteria > Burkholderiales > Burkholderiaceae_D > Pernthalerella. Next base: position 13,634 of record CAZXRS010000024.1, read on the forward strand.
CTCGAGTAATTCCACCGCACGCCCTGCATTCATGCCATCAGCGATGAACTTCTCGCCGCGACGAAATACGGTCACGTCGAGCGCAGATGAAATCTGGCGAAGGTTTTCGTCCAATGGTCCGCAAAGGTTCGCGAGTCGAGTGTTATCGACAGGCTCGGGAGAAAAATATTTTGGTTCGGTGTTTTTCAAATGATTCTTCTCATTGCCTGATAACGATCTCGCCGCGCAGCGAGAATGGATGGCTCTCGGTGATGGTGATATCGATGAACTGGCCGACTAGTCGGTCCGCGTTCGGACCGCCGTTGAAATTAACAACGCGATTGTTTTCGCTGCGGCCCTGATATTCCTGCGCATCACGCTTAGACGGTCCTTCCACCAGCACGCTCTGGACGGTACCGACCATGGCGTCGGAATGGCGGCGCGTATTGTCGGCAATGACTCTTTGCAGCTTCTGCAGTCGCGCAAGCTTCACATCGGCTGGCGTGTCGTCATGCAAATTCGCCGCCGGAGTACCGGGTCGAGGACTAAAGATAAATGAGTAGCTATTATCGAAGCCAACATCATCAACGAGTTTCATTAACGCGTCGAAGTCGCGCTCGTCCTCGCCGGGAAAACCGACAATGAAGTCCGAAGAAATCGTGATGTCGGGTCGCACTGCGCGCAGCTTACGGATAATGGATTTATATTCAATAGCGGTGTAGCCGCGCTTCATCGCGGACAAAATCTTGTCTGAGCCATGCTGTGCCGGCAGATACAAATGATTCACCAGCTTCGGCACCTTGGCGTAGGTATCAATCAGGCGTTGCGTAAATTCCTTCGGGTGGCTGGTCACATAACGGATACGCTGGATACCCTCGAATTCGGCGATGTACTCAATCAGTAATGCAAAGTCGGCCACATCGCCATCGGACATCGCGCCGCGATAGGCGTTCACATTCTGTCCAAGCAAGGTGATGTCACGTACGCCCTGCGATTCAAGGTGCGCGATTTCGGCCAGCACATCATCAAAGCGGCGCGATACTTCCTCGCCGCGCGTGTAGGGCACCACGCAATAGCTGCAATACTTGCTGCAGCCTTCCATGATCGACACAAACGCGCTCGCGCCTTCGACGCGCGCCGGTGGCATATGGTCGAATTTTTCGATTTCAGGAAAACTGATATCTACCTGCGGCTTGCCACTATCGCGCCGCTGCTGAAGCAGATCGGGAAGGCGGTGTAGTGTTTGCGGTCCGAAGACTACGTCGACATACGGTGCGCGCTGAACGATGGCCTTGCCCTCTTGCGAGGCCACGCAACCGCCCACGCCAATCACGAGATTCGGGTTTTTCTGTTTCAGTTCGCGCACACGGCCCAGGTCGGAGAACACCTTCTCCTGAGCTTTTTCACGCACCGAGCAGGTATTGAACAGAATGATGTCGGCATCGTCTGGCGTGTCGGTACGCACGATATCGTCGGTGACGCCGAGTACATCGGCCATCTTGTCC
>CAZXRS010000025.1:0-14921 GCA_964642635.1 uncultured Bifidobacterium sp.
TAGTGACTGATTCACGAAACAATCCCGCGCGTCTATCACCAGACCGTCTGCCGGCACCATATCGCCGGCCTTCAGTAGCACGATATCTCCGGGTACGATCTGCGCGATCGGAAGCTGCTGCGCGACACCGTTACGTAACACGCGGGTATGTAATGCCATCGATTGTCTTAACTTTTCGGCGGCATGATGGGCGCGATGTTCCTGCAGAAAGTCAAGCGTGACGCTCGCCATCACAATCACGGAGATGATGATGAAATTCATCAGCTCCCCCAATAGCGCGGACAAGGTGCTGGCCAGCAGAAGAATCAACACCAGTGGATTCTTGAAATGAGCCAGGTACTGTAGCCACAGCGGTGACTCGTGCTTTTCGATAAACCGGTTCGGGCCGACTTGCCGGAGGCGCGCACTGGCTTGTTCAGAGGTCAGGCCGGTCTCTGCACTGGACAGTAACGGAGGCAATAACCACCAAGGCGGTGTGACCGGCGACTGCATGGTCGGGTTGCTCATGCGAATTTCCGGCTTGGATGGGAAGTCATTTTTGCTTACAAAGTTCGACAACTTTGAGTGCCGATCCTCTATAAAATCAAGAGAATCCTTATCCGTTCGCATTCATCCTATGCGCAAATTTTTTCTGCTATGCCTAGTCGCGATGGTGCTTGCTCCCAGCCTGTCTGCAGCGCATAATCCGGCGCGCCCACATGTACGCAGTCGTCTCATCTTTAGCATGGGCATGGGTACAGGCCTCTATCCCGGTTACTGGTATGGCCCACCCTATTATTACGGCCCGCCTTGGCTCGGTGCGCCGGTTTATTCATCACCTTCGGTCATCATCCAGCAATCGCCGCCGGTATATATAGAAAAACCGCAAGCCCCGGAAGCAGGCTACTGGTATTACTGTAGCTCTTCCAAGTCTTACTACCCCTATGTCAGTGATTGTCCCGAGCCTTGGCAACGTGTGTCGCCAGTGCCTACACCGCCTGCAGGAGTAACCCCATGAAAAAACTTGCCTTAAGTTTCGCCGCACTCATTGCATTAGCTGGTTGCGCCACTACCCCGACGGGACCCAGCGTGCTCGTATTGCCGGGAACGGGTAAGAGCTTTGATCAGTTCAATCGCGACGAAGTGTTTTGCAGAGACTACGCACTGCGCGGCCTCTCTGGTAAGACACCCGCCAAAGCGGCTACGGATTCAACGGTGGCCAGTTCGGTGGCAGGCACGGCCATTGGCGCCTTGGCGGGTGCAGCGATCGGCGGACGAGAAGGAGCAGCCGTTGGTGCGGGAACGGGACTGCTGTTCGGCAGCGTTGCAGGCTCAGATACTGGGCGTTATGAGCGCAGCAGTTCGCAGACGCGGTATGACCATGCTTACATACAGTGCATGTATAGCGCAGGGCATAGGGTGCCGGTACAAGCGGAGATGTTTACGAATGAGGTGAAGCCAGCCGGTGCTTTGCCGGCGATACCGCCGCCACCCGTGGGGAATCCGCCGGCACCGCCGGCGGATGTTAAATAGGCAGGCGCTTGGATTAACAGAGTTAGAACGTGCAAGAACTCCCCCATCGACTCACCGATTGATTCCATATTTGTTTTATCAGGACGAGAGTAGGATCACTTCAGCGCCAGAATGTACTCTGCCATGGTCTTTGCATCTGCATCCGATACGTGTGCTTGTGGGGGCATGATGTCCTCTCCCCATACGCCTGTACCGCCAGCCTTAATTTTCTTGGCTAGTTTGCCGACGGCTCCTGAGTCATTCGCGTACTTAGCAGCCACTTCAACCAGTTTTGGCCCGTATTTGCGTTTATCAATCATATGACAGGCTACACAATTGTTTTTTTGCAGCAGCGCCTGCAATTTTTCAGTATCTGCAAAAGCGGTTTGACTAGTTACCGCAAGACCGGACAACAGTAAAGGAACGATCACTCTCTTCATCATAAATTTCTATTTTCTGTAATTTATTTAATCAAAGTGAAAAACGAGACGGAGTTTTCGAAAGAAAGAGGAACGTCAAGAGCGACTTGCTATCGCGAAAATTCCATGCTGAGTTTCATACGTTTTGCCAAACATAGAAAACGCGCTGCCGAATGGCAGCGCGTTTCAGAGGCGGATGACTTAGTTAGGCGAGACCCGATAGATCATGCCGCTGCCTTCATCAGCGACGTACAGATCACCATCCGGACCAAGCGTTAGGTGACGGAAGCGACCAGCGAAGGTTGGCCACATCAATTCTTCACGGGTAGCAGATTTACCGTCTTTCGATACATTCAGAATATCGATGCGGTTACCCGTTGGCGTACCGTGGATACCGATACCTGCGTAGCCCACAGCCAGACGGCCTTCCCATTCCTTCCACTTCTTTCCGACCAACCAGGTGCTTCCGCACATACCTTGCGACAGGCCATTGTTGTTCCACGCAGGACGCATGGCATTCGGGTAGGTCTTGGTATCGGTCATAGGCATGAAGGCAGCACGCTCCTTCGGTGGCAGGGCGCCCATTTGATTTGGCGAGTAGCCGCAGTAATCGTCTGGGCAGTCCTTGCGACCACCGACATTGGGACGGGGATCCCAGCCTGCGTTTCCACCGTTCTCCAGTTTCGTGACTTCATCACTGTGCCATGGCCCGTTTTCTGACGCAAAAGGCTCATTGGTGCCAGGACGGAACGAGATGCCCTGCGGGTTACGGTGGCCGTAGGTGAAGACACGCTTGTCAAAGCCTGCCGGTGCCTTGTTGCCGGATGCGGCTTTACCGTCGCGGTCAACACGAAGGATCTTGCCGCCGAGTTCGGTGGGATGCTGCGGACGTACCCCGTTATGATTGTCGCCGGTGGTGACATATAGGAAGCCATCAGCCGGGCTGAAGCGGATGCGGCCGCCGTTATGCGCACCAGGACCGCCGAACGGATGGTTTGACTTCTTCGGCTTATATCCGATGTCATCAATGATATCTACGCGATCAGAGACCGCGCGCAGTGCCGAGTCCACTTTCAGGCGCATGACCACGTTGGCGTAGCCACCGTACTTACGGTTTTCGCCTTTGGAGCTTGAGTAGACATAGATATAGCGATTCGAATTGAATTCCGGATCAATCGCCACGCCTTGAACGCCAGCCTGACCATCGCAGAACAGATCATTGCCCACGAGCGAGTAGCCGCTGGTCCCTGCGACACCCAGCAGTGCATTCACCTGACCAGACGGCAGTCGGACCGACAAGCCTTTGCACTTTTCAGTGAAGAACATCGTGCCATCCGGTAGGAACGCCATATCCCATGGCGACTCGGCCTTTTGAAAATTTTCAGCCTTGACACTCACCGCCGATGCCGGCATGGCTGATAGCAATCCTGCAGCAGAAATCAGTGCTACAGCTCCAAAGCGAGATGCTTTAGAAACGTATGACTTCTTCATTTCGTCTCCTGTTGGTTTGTGGGGTTTCTATATGGCTAGCGAGTTATCCGCTTATAAGTACTTGCGGCTTCACAGATCACTGATGCCATGTGCTTCATTAGTCATCCAATTGAGAAATGAACCGTTTATGGTGCAAGTTAAATCTTCAAATGATTGACTAATTTTCAGCCAGTCGTTTTTACACCAGGAATTTTAGTAAAACAAGAAATTGCTCTGTGGCGTTGCTGGGAAAAATTCCTAATATGAGTCTTCAAACCTAGTATTTATCGAGCTATTTGAACAAAAATCATCGGGTTCATTTTTTTCGATAATTTACTTCCAAAAAAATGAAGTAACCCCAATCAGTATTTTGGTAAATTCCCATTCGAAATTTATAGCGATGCTATCCGGCATGAGGAACTATCTCGTTTTCGCAGTGTGTTTTCTCTGTGCTGATGCCTACGCGGCTTGGGCAAAGATTGCTTCTAGTGATGATTCGGTTAAGGAAAAGTTTTTCGACGAGTCCGCCGTGATTCAGTCCGGCCCAATGGCGATATGGCGGCGGGTAAACGAATTAACTAATTTCGCAGAGCGGCAAAGTGACGGGGCTTTGTCGTCACGATGGATGGTCGAATACGACTGTATGGATCATCGAATGCGACGGTTATTGGAAAAGCGATTCACCGGAACCTGGGCTACTGGGGAGGAATTAGCCCCAACAGTGAATGGTCGTGGCGATATACCTTGGCTTGAGGTAAGACCGCGAACTGGGGAGGCGTCAGTGATGCGAGCAGTCTGTCCTGGCTCGACAGATTAAAAAACGTACGGTACCCATCGACGGGGTTTTAAGATTGTCAGTGTTGTAAGTAGTGGCGTGTATAGCTGGTAAGTTTTTGAAGAGCATGTAACCGCGAGGCGCTTCCTCTCTCTATGAGCTCTCGCCAGAGAAGCCTCTTCACCAGGCCCCCTCGTGGGGCCTTTTTTTTATCCAGAGATGTATGCGCCGCCTGATTTCGCAATTTTTCTCATAACGAGCGATGGCATTATGAGATTTATGATCGGTTATTGCCTTCCAACACTACCGATAGCTAGCGAAGGAAACCGCTCTGCACTCAAAATAAAATACCCGTATAGAATATAGGGGCTAAGTGTCAGCCGAATAGACATAAAGCTCATAAAACCTTACCCAATACATCAAGGACAAGTAAATGAAGAAAATTGCACTCGCAGCAGCGCTACTCGTCAGCTTTGGCATCGCTTTCGCTGGTGTCGTTCAGAAAGCCGATAAAGATAACGATGGCACGCTCGACAAGAACGAAGTTAAAGGCCATGCGATGCTGGCCAAGCATTTTGATGTGATCGACACTGACAAGGATGGCACGATCGATCAAGCTGAAATTGACGCCCACATGGTGATGATGGGCGACAAAGATAATGACGGTACCGTTGATAAGAAAGAAGTGAAGCACAAAGGTGTCGCTAAGGCCTTCGATCAGCTGGACAGCGACAAGGACGGCACTCTGGACGCCAAAGAAGTCCTGGCTTTTTTCCAGAAGCAAAAATGATGTAACTAGCCGGATTTCACCAAAATCCGCTATCGTTGGGTCCCAGCTTGCGCTGGGACGACGTATCAAAGACCGTTAGTCTCTTCATCGTCATCCCAGCGGAAGCTGGGATCCACGATCCTTGCAAGACGATTCAGCCCTGCAACTCCACCAGCAAATCCTTAGCCGCCACCACCATACCCGGCTTCACATGCACCTGCTGCACCACGCCGTCGAACTCGGCGCGGATCATCGTTTCCATCTTCATCGCTTCAATCGATACCAACGGATCGCCCTTTGCGATTTTCTGTCCGGGCTTCACGGCGACCGTGACGACCATACCCGGCATAGGTGCACCCACATGCAGGCTGTTGCCATCGGTGGCCTTAGGGTGTGACACCGTCGATACCACACCCGCATGCTGCACACGCACCATGCGCGGCTGACCATTGAGTTCGAAGAACAGCTTGCTCTGCCCTTCTTCTTCAATCTCAGTGCGACCCAGCAGGCGAATCACCAGTGTCTTACCCTGATCGATGCTGACCGAAATCTCCTGACCATCTTTCAGACCTTCGAAAAATACATCGGTCGGCAGTACCGATACATCACCATGCGCGCGGTGATGCTGGGCGAATTCGGTGAAGACCTTCGGATACATCAGATACGACGCCAGCTCCTGCTCGCTAATCTTGCGGTCGACGGCCTTCTCGGCTGTCTCGCGCGCCTTCGCTAGATCAACCGGTGGTACGTTCTCGCCATATCGGCCTTCTAGCGGCTTACCACCCTTTAGTACTTTTTTCTCGAGTGCTTTCGGGAAGCCGTCGGCAGGAAAACCGAGTTCACCTTTGAATAGCGAAATCACGGACTCTGGAAATGCAATGTCCTTGTCAGGATCAGCCACATCTGTCGGCGTCAGATCGTTCGCCACCATGAAAAGCGCCATATCACCGACGACTTTGGAGGTCGGCGTCACTTTCACGATATCGCCAAACAATTTATTGACATCTGCATACGCCTGCGACACTTCATTCCAGCGATGTTCAATCCCCATGGCACGTGCCTGCTCACGCAGGTTGGTGTACTGACCACCGGGCATTTCATGACGGTATACGTCGGAGGTACCGGAACGAATATCCGCCTCGAAGGGTGCGTAGTAGCGGCGCACGCCTTCCCAGTACTGCGAGATGGCAAATAGCGATTCGCGACCGAGTTGAGGATCTGTATCGGTATGCTCCAGCGCAGCAACGATGGAGCCCAGGTTCGGTTGTGACGTCAGGCCGCTCATCGAATCCATCGCCGCGTCCACCGCATCGCATCCTGCGTCAATCGCCGCCAGTACGCTGGCCGCCGACATGCCGCTGGTATCGTGCGTATGGAAATGAATCGGCAGACCGACCTCATCTTTCAGCGCCTTCACGAGCGCGCGAGCTGCATTCGGACGGCAGACGCCCGCCATGTCTTTGATACCGAGGATATTGACGCCAGCTTTTTCAAGCGCCTTGGCCATCGTCACGTAGTACTTAATGCTGTACTTGTCACGTGCAGGATCGAAAGGGTCGCCGGTGTAGCAGATGGCGCCTTCGCACAAGGCGCCGGTCTCACGCACCGCGTCGATGGCAACGCGCATGTTATCGACCCAGTTGAGTGAATCGAACACGCGGAACACATCCACACCGCCTGCAGCGGCCTGCTGCACGAAGTGCTTCACCACATTATCAGCGTAGTTGGTGTAACCCACCGCATTCGATGCACGCAGCAGCATCTGGAACAAAATGTTGGGTACCGCCTGTCTCAACTGCCCCAGACGATCCCAAGGGTCTTCTTTCAGGAAGCGCATCGATACATCAAACGTCGCGCCGCCCCAGCACTCCATAGAAAACAACTCAGGTAACAGCCGCGCGTAATAAGGCGCAATAGCAACCATATCGGCGGTACGCATGCGGGTCGCAAATAGCGACTGATGTGCGTCGCGCATGGTGGTGTCAGTGATGAGCGTGTGCTTTTGTGCAAGCATCCACTGAGAAAACTTCTCTGCGCCGAATTCCTTGAGCTTATCGCGCGTGCCGGGCTGGATGGGCAGGTTGCGACCTGTCTTCGGCAATGGCGGATGCGGAAGGATGATGTCTGATCCCTTGCGCCCTTTCATCTCCGGATTGCCATTGACCACCACGTCGCCGATAAAGCGTAAAAGCCGCGTCGCGCGGTCCGCACGCTTGGCGAACTTGAACAGTTCCGGCGTGGTATCGATGAAGCGTGTCGTGCACTCGCCGGATAAAAACAGCGGATGATTGATCACGTTCTCGAGGAACTGCAGATTCGTCGATACGCCACGAATGCGGAATTCGCGCAGTGCCCGGTCCATACGTGACGCGGCCTCGGTAGCCGTCGGCGCCCATGCGGTAACCTTCACTAGCAGCGAGTCGTAGTACGGCGTGATCACGGCACCCGAGTAGGCCGTTCCACCGTCGAGGCGAATACCAAAGCCGGATGCACTGCGGTAAGCGGTCAGTCGACCATAGTCCGGCGTGAAATTGTTTTCAGGATCTTCGGTGGTCACGCGGCACTGCAGCGCATGGCCGTTCAGCCTGACTTCATTTTGCGGCGGTATACGAGCACCACCCTCATCAACGGTGCCGATCGCCAGACCTTCGGTGACACGAATCTGCGATTTCACGATATCGACCCCGGTGACTTGCTCGGTCACGGTGTGCTCGACCTGAATACGCGGGTTCACTTCGATGAAGTAGAACTTGTTCGTGTCCGCATCCATCAGAAACTCGACGGTGCCAGCGTGCGTGTAATTGACTGCGCGGCCCAGCTTCAGCGCGGATTCGCACAACTCGGCGCGGGTGGTGTCATCGAGATACGGTGCCGGTGCGCGCTCCACGACTTTCTGATTGCGTCGCTGCACCGAGCAGTCGCGCTCGAACAGATGGATCAGGTTGCCATGCGTGTCGCCGAGAATCTGTACCTCAACATGCCGCGCGCGGCGCACCAGCTTCTCCAGATACATTTCATCATTGCCGAAGGCTGCTGCCGCTTCGCGCCGTGCCACCTCAAGCTGCGATGGTAGTTCCGCCTCAGACTCGATCACACGCATACCGCGACCACCACCGCCCCAGCTGGCTTTCAGCATGAGCGGGTAGCCGACTTCGGCCGCCATCGCCTTCGCCTGTTCGATGTCATGCGGCAGCGCCTTGGTCGCCGGCACTACGGGCACTCCCGCGGCAATTGCGGCGTTACGCGCTGCCACCTTATTACCCAGCGTGCGCATCACCTCTGGCTTGGGGCCGATGAAGGCAATACCATGCTTCGCGCATGCCTCTGCGAAATCCGGATTCTCAGACAGAAATCCATAGCCGGGATGAATCGCATCTACCCCTGCTTCCTGCGCAATACGAATAATGTCGTCGATATCCAGATAGGCTGCGATTGGCTTCTTACCCTCGCCAACGAGGTAGCTTTCGTCAGCCTTGAATCGGTGCAGCGCAAAGCGGTCTTCGGCCGCGTAGATAGCGACGGTGCGTATGCCCAGTTCGGTGGCGGCCCGCATGACGCGGATCGCGATCTCGGAACGATTGGCGACAAGAATTTTCCGGATGGTTTTCATCGAGCTGACCCATTTCATCAAGACTGTCTGACGCTATGGGAACCCACAGCGCGGCACCTACATACCAAGCAAGAATTGTACGCAATTTGCTGCGTCGCAAAATCACTTATTTGGTATGGCTGGGGTCCATTTTGGGTATCGCTCGACGCCTGTTGCTAGCCGATCACACGATCATCACGGCGTATTCAGCGGAGCCTGGCAGGCGAGGAAGGAGAGACTATCTTTCTGCGCGAAGTCGTCATCATGCATCCAGCCGCCGATCGCCTCTTGCTGATGCACCATATTGCCGCGCGCGTTGCGGTCGGAGAAGAAAACGGTGCGCACAATTCGGGAGCGGTGCTCGCGGCAATCAAATTCGATCAGGGAGCGGGTCGAGTTGTAATAGAAAGTCTTCGGCCGTTCTGCGCTACCGAAGTAGCCCGACTGTATGCGTCGATAGGTAAACAGCACGATCATGTTGGCAACCTCGCCATTGCGCTGAATCGACGATTTGACCGGGGAAATCAATTCGATCTGCCGGTTGCCCTGCCCCGCAGCATCGGCAAAGACGTTCTGGCTCATCGTCGATGCGGCCAGAAGCGTTAGGCCTAGGGTAAATCTCAGCAGCGGATACGTCATCTCGTCAAACCTCACGTGCTTATTAACAGCCTGATTCTATCCGACACCGACCTCGGTACTGGAATTTGCTGATATCCGACAAGGTCTGCATTTTCTGTGGTCTTGCGCTGTCTGAATGCGTGCCTGCTTTTCCATACCCATGACCACCCAATGAAAGGAACGTCCGTGACCCATCGACCTAATCGACTGATCTTTGGATTCATGCTGCCACTGTCAATGCTGGCCACGATCAACCTGCCCAGCCCTGTGCTCGCACAGGCCTCACCGCAAAGCGAGCGTGGTGCCGAGGACAGCGCCAGTAAGCACGTGAATGATGCGATAGCCGTCGTGCGCCGAATGGATGCCGACAAGACGATGCAGCGTGTGATGCAAGATGCACGGGGCGTCTTCATCGTCCCTACCTATGGGCGTGCCGCATTCGGCATCGGTGGTCAGGGCGGCGCTGGTGTCTTGCTGGTGAAGCAGCCGGATGGCGCGTGGAGTGATCCGGTGTTCTTCAATATCGGCGGCATCAGCATCGGTGCGCAGGCCGGTGCCGAAGGTGGGCCGGTCGCCTTCGTACTAAAGAATGACAAAGCGGTTCAGCGCTTCACCGACATCAATAATTTCTCGCTGAGCGCGGATGCCGGACTAACGGTCATCAACTGGGCCAAGATCGCACAGGGATCCACGGGTCAGGGTGATGTAGTCGCGTGGTCTGGCACCAAGGGCTTGTTCGGTAATGTCGCCACGTTGGGCGTGAACGACATTCGTTTCAATTCGCGACTCACCCAGTCCTACTACGGCAAGATGGCTTCGGCCGATGATGTCATGAGTGGCAAGGTGAAAAATCCGGAGTCGGACTCTCTGAAGCAGGCACTGGCCGAGGCCGTGTCCGGCACCGCGACCGGAACCTCATCGGGTGGCAAGAGCGCGCCCGAGAAGAAATGATCATCCACACTCATTAAAGGAGCAAAGCATGCCAAACCTGACCCGTTTTAATCCCTTTGGTGAAATGACCCGCGCCACACCCTTAGGCCGGCTGGACGAGTGGTTCGATAATCTTGAAAATCTGATGCCCTCACGCGTCTGGGAGCCGACCCCGCGTATACGCATGGACGTCACGGAAGAAGATAATGCGTATACCGTTCACGCCGAAATACCGGGCGTAAAAAAAGAAGACATCAAGGTGCAGGTCGAGGGTCGACAGGTCACCATCTCGGCCGAAGTGAAACAACACACCGAACAAAAATCAGGTCAGCGCGTCGTGCATTCCGAGCGCTACTATGGCCGCGAGTCACGCACCATACAACTCGATCATGACGTTGACCAGAAGCAGGCCAGCGCGAAATATGACAATGGCGTGCTCGAATTAAAACTGCCGGTGCTGGAGGCGTCGCGCGGTTCGCATCAGCTGCCCATACAGTAAATACTTCAGATCCTGACGCCGGGCCTCGCACATCGCGAGCGCCATGGCGGGGTAAAAGACGCGGGATTCCGGCCTGCGCCGGAATGACTCCTCGCAGGGCGTCAGCGTAGGCATCGTCATCCCTAATCCACGGGGAATTCGATGAATTTGACCTTGGCTCGGCGCCTCGTTTTGCGCCATCTCCCACCTTGCCCGACCGTTCCTCGCTGCCAGAGGTAAAATCGGCCTCATGTTTGCGTGAATCCTCGTCACGCGCGACCCGATCAAAGCAAGGAAAACATGGGATCCGAACCCGCGAACACGCCTCAGCGCCCGTCCTTTCCCGCATCCCCGATTCTGCGCCAAGGCCGATTGTCATGGCTGTGGCTGCTGCTGCTCGTCGTTCTCATCGGCGGTCTGGCCTGGTATGTCAGCGCGCGCAAGGATAAAGGTAGTGATCGCGGAGCGATGATGCGTGGCCGTCCGCCTGTCACGGTGGGTGTTGCCGCAGTCAACACCGAAAAATTTCCGGTTGAACTCGACGCGCTCGGCACCGTCACGCCGGTGGCGACTTCGGTAGTTCGGGCGCAGGTCTCCGGCGTTGTGCAGCAGGTGCTATTCACCGAGGGCCAGGTCGTCCAACGCGGACAGCTACTGGCGTTGATTGATCCGCGACCTTTCGAGAACGCACTCATGCAGGTGAAAGGCCAGCTGCAGCGTGATGAGGCTCAGCTCGAAAACGCCCGCGTGACCGAGCGCCGCTACCGTCAGCTGCAGGCGCAGGACTCGATCGCGCAGCAAGATGTGGATGCGCAGGTCGCACTCGTGCGTCAGCTCGAAGGCACCGTCAACGTGGACCGTGCGGCTGTCAAAAGCGCACAGCTAAATCTCGATTTCTCTCGCATCGCCGCGCCGATTTCGGGTCGCATCGGCCTGCGCAGTGTCGATGTCGGCAATCTGGTCGGTCCGACTGATCAAAACGGTTTGGTCACCATCACACAGCAGGCACCGATTGATGTCGTCTTCTCGGTGCCGCAGGATGCGGTGCCTGAACTGAAATCAGCGCTGTCCGGCGGCAAACCGCTGCAAGTCACCGCCTTCGACCGCGCGCGTAGCGCGCAGCTGGCAGGCGGTCGATTCCTCGCGCTCGATAATCTGGTCGATACACAGACCGGCACTGTTCGTGCGAAAGCACGCTTCGACAATACCAATGGCGCACTGTTCCCGAACCAGTTTGTGAACGTACGTCTGAAGCTGCGCAGTATTGAAGGCGCAACCGCTGTGCCGGTCACGGCTGTGCGCAACAGTGGCAATGGACCCTTCGTCTATGTATTGAATACCGGCGATAACACCGTGTCACTGCGTCAGGTGAAGCGCGGATTGTCGAGCGCGGACAAGACGCAGATTCTGTCCGGCGTGCAGCCTGGCGAGCAAGTCATCACGGAGGGCGCAGATCGCCTGACCGATGGCGCAAAGGTGCGCCTACCCGGTGACAAGGGTCGTGACAAAGCCGGTGGCGACGGCAAAGGCGATGGCCAGGACGGCCAGAAGTCACGCCGCAAAGGATGAGCCCTTCCCGTCCTTTCATTCTGCGGCCGGTCGCCACCTCGCTGCTGATGGTGGCGATCGTGCTAGCCGGTCTGATCGGTCTGCGCTTCCTGCCGGTCTCGGCGTTACCGCAGGTCGACTTCCCCACTATTCAGGTGCAAACCCTTTATCCGGGCGCCAGCCCGGAAGTGATTAGCCAGACCATCACCGCGCCGCTCGAGCGGCAGTTCGGACAAATGTCAGGCCTCAAGCGCATGAGCTCGGCGAGCGCGGCAGGACTCTCAACAGTGACGCTGCAATTCAGTCTGGGCGTGAAACTCGACATCGCCGAGCAGGAAGTGCAGGCTGCGATCAACGCTGCCAACGCGCTGCTGCCGGCCGACCTTCCCGCTCCGCCTATCTATGCCAAAGTGAATCCGGCTGATGCGCCGGTGCTGACACTGGCGCTGAGTTCGGATTCGCTGCCTCTGACCGAGGTGCAAAGTATCGCCAGCACAAGGCTGGCGCTGAAGATTTCTCAAGTCTCTGGTGTGGGTCTGGTATCGCTATCCGGTGGGAACAAACCGGCGATACGCATACAAGCCGACATGCGGGCGCTGGCCGCCGCAGGTCTTGGACTGGATTCGCTTCGTACCGCCATCACCCAATCGAACTCCAACACAGCCAAAGGCAGTGTGGATGGGCCGTTGCGCTTCTACTCCATCAACGCTAATGATCAGCTGAAATCTGCACAGGATTACGCCAACCTCGTGGTGGCCTGGAAAAATGGTGCGCCGGTACGGCTGTCTGACGTTGCGAACGTGGTGCAGGCGGCGGAGAACGTGAGACTGGCCGCATGGGCCGACCTCAAGCCAGCCATCATTCTGAATGTGCAGCGCCAGCCCGGCGCCAATGTGATCGAGACCGTTGATGCGATCAAACAGCGGCTACCCGAGTTGACCGCGAATCTTCCTGCAGCGATTCGTGTCGATGTGCTGTCGGACCGCACCGGCGGCATACGCGCATCGGTAAAGCATGTGACGATAGAACTGTTCATCGCGGTGGCGCTGGTGGTGCTGGTGATCTTGGTGTTCCTGCACAGCGTGCGCGCGACGCTGATCGCCAGTATCGCCGTGCCGATTTCTCTGATCGGTGCCTGTGGCGTGATGTACTTGCTTGGATACAGCCTGAATAATCTGAGTCTGATGGCATTGACGATCGCCACCGGCTTTGTGGTGGATGATGCCATCGTCATGTCAGAAAACATTTCTCGGCACATTGAGCTGGGCAAGCCGCCGCTGGAAGCTGCAATAAAAGGCGCTGGCGAAATCGGCTTCACCATTATCTCGCTGACAGTATCGCTCATCGCGGTGCTGATTCCACTACTGTTCATGTCCGACGTAGTTGGTCGATTGTTCCGCGAATTCGCGGTCACGCTTGCGATCACGATTCTGTTCTCTGCCGTTGTCTCGCTGACGCTGGTGCCTATGCTCGCTGCGCGTCTGCTGCACGCCGAAGGTGAAGGCCACGCAACCCCATTCGGGCAGCAGCTACAGGACAGCTTCGACAAGCTGGTACGACGATATGACAACGCGCTGCACTGGGTGCTTGAACATCAACCACTGACACTGCTCGTAGCACTGGCCACGCTGCTGCTGACCATCGTGCTTTATATCGTCATTCCTAAAGGTTTGTTCCCGCAACAAGACACCGGACAGCTACAGGCGCGCGTCGAAGCAAACGCCTCTGTGTCATTCGCCAAGATGGCCGAGTTGCAGCAGTCTGTGGTGCGCGAGATTTTGCAGGACCCTGATGTCGCATCACTTAGCTCTCAGATCGGCGTGGGCAGTAGTAACCCCATGCTGCATACCGGTAGCTTGCTCATCAATCTAAAGGACAAACGCAGCAGCACACAAACCGAGACCCTGCGTCGCCTGCGCGCGGCAGCAACGCGCGTACCCGGTGTCACACTCTATGTTCAACCGGTACAGGATCTGACTATTGATGCAGAAACTGGCCCGACGAGTTATCGGGTGTCAGTCGAAGGCTCGGACAGCGCCACCGTCAAGCGGTGGACTGAACTGCTGTTACAACGTCTGACAGATGATCCTGCGGTACGTCATGTCAGCTCCGATGTAGATGCAACCGGTCCTTCAGTCATGGTGCATATCGACCGCGACAGCGCTTCGCGTGTGGCTGTCACAGCGGCCGCGATTGACGACGCGCTGTACAGCGCCTTCGGGCAACGTATCGTATCGACCATCTTCACCGAAACCAATCAATATCGGGTGGTGCTTGAAGCTCATCCAGGCACGGCGAACTCTGCATCCTCGCTAGCCGAGATTCCGGTAAAGACCGGTTCCGGCAAACCGACCACGCTGGGCGCCATTGCCAACGTGCGCGAACAGCCCGCGCCTTTGCAGGTCACTCGCGTCGGTCAGTTCCCGGCGGCTACTATAGGCTTTGACACACCGTCCGGCGGTGCGCTGGAAGACGCGGTGAATGCCATCAAAACTGCGGCTAGTGACATCGGACTACCCGCTTCAGTGTCGTTGTCGTTTCTCGGGGCCGCGGGTGCGTTTCAGGCAGCACTCGATAATCAGCTATGGCTGATATTCGCGGCAGTAGTCTGCGTGTACATCGTGCTCGGTGTGCTGTATGAAAGCTATATCCATCCGCTAACGATTCTGTCGACGCTGCCCTCGGCTGGTGTTGGCGCGTTGCTGTCGCTGATGATCGCTGGTCATGACCTCGGCGTGATCGGCATCATCGGTATTATCCTGTTAATCGGCATCGTAAAAAAGAACGCGATCATGATGATCGATTTTGCCATCGCTGCCGAGCGTGACGATAAC
>CAZXRS010000026.1:0-5790 GCA_964642635.1 uncultured Bifidobacterium sp.
CGACAGGATCGACATAGATCTTCCCGATCCCTACCGGCGAGGACTGGGGGCATTCCGCCACACGCTAAATCTGATACGACAGGCAGTCCGAAGTCGTCTGCCAGAACTGCAGCAGCGCGACATCGTCGCACTGCGATGAACATCCACCGAGACAAACCACCATGCCGCATGCCATACCGCAGTTGAACTACGCGGGCGACACGCCCGTCATTTTGTCGGATGAGAACGATACCGACTTGCGGTCTTATCTCGACACCTTGCTGGAATATCGCTGGATGGTCGCCGCTATCGCGCTGTCCGTCACGCTATTGGGAACCTTGTATGCATTTATAGCCAAGCCAGTCTATGAAGCTAGCCTGATGGTACAGGTCGAAGAGAAAGGGCAGCGCGAACCAAAAAATATTCTTGGTGAGGCCGGATCCATCATCGACTACAAGACGCCAGCAGCGGCCGAGGTCGAACTATTACGCTCGCGGCTGGTGATTTCTCGCGCAGTCGATCGCCTAAAGCTGACTATTGATGCTCAGCCGGACCGCTTCCCAATCATCGGCGGCCTGATCGCTGCCACGGGCATTTCCGAGCGTCTGCCATGGCTTCAGGGTCTGGGCGGTTACGCCTGGGGTGGCGAGCGCATCGAGATCGGTGAGTTCGATGTACCGGAGTATCTGGAGAACCGCTCATTCACCCTACGCGCGCTCGGCGATCGGCGTTACATGCTCAGCGATGCCGACAGCGGTATCGTCCTCGAAGGGCAGGTCGGCAACACGCTGCATGAAACAACGGCCTACGGCCCGGTAGACCTGCGTATCGACAAGCTGTTCGCTCATCCGGGTACGCGCTTCAGAGTGTTGAGCAGCTCACGCTCCGCCGCGATTGAGGGCGTGCAGAAATCGCTGGATGTACAGGAGGTAGGCAAGCAGTCAGGTGTCGTGGTTGCGACACTCAAAGGCGGCAGCGCTACCGGTGTATTTCGATTACTCAGTGAAATTGGTCATGAGTACATGGCACAGAACAGCGCGCGTCGTACCGAGGAAGCAGATAAGTCATTGGCCTATTTGAATCAGCGCCTGCCAGAGGTCAAGCAGCAACTGGAGCAAGCCGAGGCACGGTACAACAACTTTCGCAATACGCATGGCACCGTCGACATCGGTGAAGAAGGAAAAATTAATCTGCAGCGCTCAGCGGCTGCGCGCACCCGAAAGATCGATCTCGAGCAAAAACGGGCTGACCTGCTTTCTCGTTACACGTCGGCACACCCATCGGTCATGGCGCTTGATCAGCAACTCAGAGAAGTCAATCAAGAAATGCGCGATGCCGCATCGGGATTGAAACAACTGCCGGCGTTGGAGCAGGAGATGGTCAGACTTGCACGCGATGTGAAGGTCAACAACGAGCTCTATACCGCGCTGATGACTTCAGCACAGCAGCTGCAGCTGATCACCGTCGGCAAGACCAGCAATGTGCGACTGGTCGACAAACCCGAACGGCCTGACCAGCCGGTGACTCCGAACCGGCCGCGCATCATTGCTGTCTCGATTTTCGTTGGGGTTTTCGCCGGCATCATGCTGGCCTTCCTGCGACGCGCGATGCAGACGACCATTGATAACCCGGAAGACGTCGAGCGCCTGTTCGGACTGCCGGTCTATGCCAGTATCCCGCACAGCAAGACACAGCAGACACTCGTCGACAGTGGTCGAGATCCTACTCGGCTCCCATTGTTGTCGCGGGTTGCGAGCATGGATGTGGCAGTTGAGGGCTTAAGAAATTTTCGCACTGCGCTACAGTTTTGCCTGAGCCATAGCAGTAACAATATCGTGCTCATCACTGGCCCGACAGAGGGTATGGGCAAATCTTTCGTGTCTGTCAATGTGGCGTCTCTGATGGCTGCGACGGGAAAACGCGTACTGCTGATCGATGCAGACCTGCGCGATGGTCAATTGCATCGATATTTTCACGGCGAGCGTTCGGCCGGCCTAGTGGACATCTTGAATGGCGCGCCACCGTCACGGATGCTGCGATCGTCAGTACTCGAGAACCTCGATTTCATCGCTACAGGAACACTACCGCCGAATCCATCCGAGCTGCTACTACGCCCGGCGCTGGCTCAGTTGCTGGCCGAGCTATCGTCACAGTATGACCTGATACTAATCGATGCTGCACCGCTACTTGCCGTTGCTGACAGCCTTGCTATCGGCACGCACGCAGGCGCGATCTTTTTGGCGGCACGTGCTAGCGTCACCCGTCCCGGTGAGATTGCCGAAGCGATGAAGCGACTCGCACGTGCCGGTCTAGCGGCCAAGGGGATCGTTTTTAACGACCTCAGCGAACGTTCTGGCCACTATGCTTATGGCAACCGCTACGGCTATGGCAAGTTCCGTCAGCTGGGGTATCTGACTGACTCGCAGTGGACTCCTTCAGACGCATGACACTGCACCTTCCCATTGTCGATCAGAGTCGCCGCCCCGCCACGCAGCACAATGACCTACGACAGGTTCCTAGGGCACGCGAAGCCGGCCTCGCCAGTGAATTTCACCGATGGCCCTTGCCAGGCTATATCTGGCCAGCGCTCGAGCGACGCTATCACAGCATTTTTTGTTCTGAGCCGCAGTTGCGTATTCATGGCGGCCTGACGTCACAGATTGAGGCCTGGGTCTGTCGGCGTAACGGCCACATCTCAATACTGATCCTATTTGAACGTTGTGGACGACACGCTCGTGTGCTCAATGAAGTGTTCGACGTCTCCGCTCAAGAGTTGCGCGAATTTGCTGATGCTGTATTCGCGCATCATCGCGAGTTACTAGCGATAGTCGTTCGAGCGGCATTCTTTGAACCATCGCCAGATCGCTATCTGTGCTTGTCCTCCGACATGTCGGATGACTACCAGTTGAGCCTGACCTCGACGATTGACGAGTGGATGGGCTCACTTTCCTCCCGAACGCGCGAGAAGATTCGCTCCCAGTTACGGCGAGCGCAGAGACATTGCCCCAACTTTTGTTTCCGAACCATCGCCAGCGACGCTATCGAAGAATCACAACTGAGACGGGTGATTGATTTTAACCGCGCGCGTATGAAGGTTAAACGTCGTCGTTTTGGCATGACGGCACTTGATGAACGCAATCTTTGCCGAATGATGCGCGAGCGCGGTCTACTATCTGTGATCGAGATCGACGGTGAGATTCGCGCCGGATTGCTTTGCACGCTGGCAGGTGACGACATCACTATGCATGTCATTGCTCACGATCCAGCATTCGATGATCTGCGTCTAGGTTTTTTGTGCTGCGTACTGACGATTGAGCATGCCATAAGCCGGCGGCTGCGCTGCCTCCACTTTCTTTGGGGGCGCTACGACTACAAGACCCGGCTTGGCGGTGAGCGCAAGGTGCTAAAACACGTTTTATTACTTCGCGGGCCCATCGCGGTGCTGACCCAGCCGAAGCTTCTGGTGTTTCATCTGTGTTCTGTGCTGCGGGCTTGGCTGCGCCAGCGTCATCAAGCACGACAGGGCTAATCATAAGGGGAGGGGTATGTTCATCGACACACGACAGATCGGCGATGGCAAGTCATTGATTGTGACTGTGTGCATCATCGGTGGCGGTGTGGCTGGCCTGACGATTGCGCGCGAACTCGAGACTGCTGGCATCGATACTTGTGTACTCGAAAGCGGCGGGTTCGACGCAGACGATTCCACCCGCGATCTGTACCGTGGCCAAGCAACCGGTATCGACTATCAGTTTGCTGATGGGTGCCGGGCACGCTTCTTAGGTGGTAGCAGCAACTGCTGGGGTGGCTGGAGTCGTCCGCTAGATCGCTGGGATTTCGAGCAGCGCGAATGGATTCCACAGAGCGGCTGGCCGTTCGGACTTGACGAACTGACGCCTTACTATGATCGCGCGCACCAGGTATTGAAATTGGGTCCGATAAATTATGATCCGCAATTCTGGGAGCAGGCTATTGGTAGACATGACGTACGCCGCCTGCCACTGAAAAGTGGGAGGGTGCGCGACACCATCTCACAATTCAGTCCTCCGGTACGCTTCGGCAAGCATTACCGAAAAGAGATGAAACTTGCGAACCACGTTCGTGTATTTCTACATGCGAACGTGACCGAGCTGATACCCGACGCACTAGGAACGCGTATCAATGAAGTGCGCGTCCAGACTCTACAAGGTCATCACATGAAAGTCGCCGCGCGGCTGTTTGTGCTGGCAACCGGAGGCATAGAGAACGCGCGCTTACTGCTGGCGTCGAACCGGATCTTGACGAAAGGAGTCGGAAACCAGAATGATCTGGTAGGCCGATACTTCATGGACCATCCGCGCATGGTGATTGGTAGTCTGCGTTTCTCACCCGCGTGGTCGCGCAATAAGCTTTTTGACATCAAATACAATTATATGAATGCGGCCGTGTCTGCGCATGGTCAGCGGATCGCTGCCCAGCTGGCATTGACGCCACAGGCGATGGAAAAAGAGAGGGTGCTCAATGCGCGCGTCTGCTTCTGCTCTGAATTTCCGGGTGAGGGGAGTGAGGGTGCCAAGGCATTGTTTCGCGTGAAGCAGTCGCTGCTGAAAAAAGAGCAGCCGGGGCGTAGCCTGTCCCAAGATCTACTGGCCATGGCGGGCGAGCCATTCAATACTTTGATGTACGGATTTACTCGACTCTTTCATCCTCGTTCCTTGATCCGCAATGTCGGATTTCAGCTTATCGTTGAGCCGCTCCCTCACCCGGATAGTCGCGTAGGCTTGTCTCATTGTCAGCGCGATGCACTGGGGATGCCGCGTGTGGAAGTGAAATGGCGTCTGGATCCGCTCGTGAGAAAAACAGCTGACCGAACACTAGCCTTGGTCGCACAGGAGCTCCAGATGAACGGCGTTGCTCAGGTTGATCCGCTTCCCTCGATGGAAGATCAAGGCTGGCCGGTGAGCTTCGAGCGTGAAGGCACCTGGCATCATATGGGTACCACTCGTATGCATGATGATCCGCGACAGGGTGTAGTCAACCGCGATTGTCGTGTGCATGGCTTCTCTAATTTTTATATCGGTGGAAGTTCGGTGTTTCCGACTGCGGGCGCGAACTTCCCGACCATTACCATCACGGCCCTAGCGCTCAGACTGGCCGAACATCTTGTCGCTCAGTTGAGGTCCCGATCCAGTGCGTTGGTAGATGAATCCCTACTCGATACGCCCACAGTGAGCATGGCTGAAACGGCGCTAGCTGCTTTGATGCATCCCGGTAGCCTACCGGCGACCTGAGCCTAGTCCTGTTTTGTTGAATGATTGCCACCGGCGCTGTAAGGCGCCGGTGGCTTTTTATCGTTCTGATAGCGAGTCGAGGTACCGAATCGATCGATAGGTCTGACGATTAAAAAGTATTTTTGTTTCCGTTTGGAACTCTTTCTGCAAAGCATTGCTCTGACACAGGCAATTGCAAGCGATCTCTTAGCAGAGATCAAGCTCATCAGAGGGAGAAATCACAGATGTTTAATGTGTCATTTAACGCGAAAACAAATGTAGTCATGTCACTGACGGCAGTGGCCAGTGTGTCGGTACTACTGTCAGCCTGTGGTGGAGGAACGGGGTCTGCTCAATACTCCATCGATTCGAACGGTAATCTGACCTCAGCGACCGCAACGACCAAGCTGGCGAATGGATCGACGCAAACTACGACGATCAGTACAACGCCAGCGACAACGTCCGGATCAACAACGACATCGACCACGACCGGTACCACGACGACCACGGGTGCTTCATCCGGCAGTGCGTCAGTGTCGACAGGAACCACAACCGGAACCAC
>CAZXRS010000026.1:5890-14619 GCA_964642635.1 uncultured Bifidobacterium sp.
AACCGGAAGCACAACCGGAAGCACAACCGGAAGCACAACCGGAAGCACAACCGGAAGCACAACCGGAGCCACCTCAGGTTCCACAACGGGTACTCCAGCCGTTACCACTCAACCAACCACCACAGCGCCACAACCGTTTGGTCAGACCGGTCCTTTCACACTCGCCTTTAGCGAAGATTTCAACGGTAACGCGCTAGATGCGACGAAGTGGAATGATCACATCTGGTATGAGACTGCCAATGCGACAAAAAACTATGCGGTATCAAATGGCAGTCTGAAGATTTGGCCACAGCGTGACGCAACCGGTAAGTTTTTCAACCGCACCATAGACACCGATGGCAAGTACTACCAGACCTACGGCTACTTCGAGATCGAAGCCAAGCTGCCGGTAGGCAAGGGAACTTGGCCGGCCTTCTGGTTGTTCAATCATATTGGTACACGTCGACCTGAAATCGACATCATGGAAGCCTATGCGGGCGGTGGTCCGAACAGTGGATGGTCTGACGCAAATTTCCATCCGACAGCTTATGCATCCACGATCTGGATTGATGCCGGCGTCCTTGGTGGAACCAAGACCATGGTGACCAGTGACTTGTCAGCCGCCTTCCACAAGTACGCACTGAAGTGGGAAGCCGGCATGCAAACCTTCTACTTCGACGGTAAACCCGTTTTTAGCAAGGCGGTGACCATGCCCGACAAAATGTATCTCATGCTGGATCTTTGGTACGGCAGCGCATCGGGCCAACCGGACAGCACCACGCCTACTGGCAGTAGTAATTCGTACGAGATCAATTACGTGCGCGCCTGGAAGTAAGTCGACCGGATCAGCATGATCAGCAAGGGCATCCGGATCCTCCGGATGTTTTCGGGCCAGCCTAGTGCTGGCCTTTTTTTGTGCTTTGGCAAAGAAAGGCGGCCACTGCTCATTCATGATTTTCTTTTTGTCGGATGAGAGCATTCGGTAAGGCTTGGATCTCAACTTGCGCTGGGATGCCGAATGAAAACGCGTTGCGCCCTCTACGGTCGTCCCAGCGAAAGCTGGGATCCACCTCTGATCGACCCTGAAAGAATGTCATGCGATTTCTTTGGTGTGCTGCGGTTTTCATTCTGTCTATCGCTATACAGGCCAAGGAAACATTACCTGTACCCACCAACGTCAATGACAACGACACCATTAATCTAAGCTGTGACCAGACTTACAAAGGTGAACTAAAGCTCGCTAACCTGCGTAATGTCACTGTACGTACGACGGGCGACTGCGGCAAAGCTTCCGTCACGAGCGCACAGGCTGTGACGGGCTGGCGACGTGATCCAAAGCACCCGAATCTTTGGATGGCCGATCTGGACTTCAAACCCGAGCAGGTTCAGCTGGGTAGTGAGTTTCTGGCGCTGGCGCATCACCCTAACGCCCCGCAGATCTGGCTAAAAGGAGAGAGTCGGCTGGCGGACCAATTGCGCACCAGCCTGCCCAATGATGACCTGACCGGAGCAACGCTGGTCTGGCGCGCTGCCGACTGGCTAATACAGACCCGAACCATTGCGCGCTCTGATGGCGGAATCATTATTCTGACTCCGGGCCAAGATGAAGGCTTCGGTCTGCTGCCCCAGACTGAGTTCTATGTGGAGGGCAAGTCCTGGATGCTCGACTCGCCCGGCGAGTGGATCTGGGAAAGCGGACGTCTGTATGTGTGGTCTACGGATGGACTATCACCCGAAGGTCGTGCGTGGGCATCATCGCGTGCGCGAGCCATCGATGCCAGCGGTTCGCGTAACGTGCACATTGAAGGGGTGCGCATTTTCGGCGCCACACTTGGTATCGATGGTACGGATAGTCAGGGGCTGATCATCAGGGATGTTGTCATTGAAAATAGCGGCGAGGAAGCGATACTGGTTGGCAGCGGAGCACGTATCAGGCGAGTGCATGTCAATGGTAGCGTGCAGAATGGCGTTCGTGCCAACGACGATGTGCGTGACGTAGCGATCACGGATAGTCGCTTTGATAATGTCGGCATGCTCGGTATGCCGCGTCGATCGAAGGGCGCAATCGTATTTGAGCAGGCAAAAAATGTCATCCTTCAGAGAAACCGGATTATTGACGCCGCCTATATTGGAATCCGAGTATTTCGTGATGCGCTGGTGACTGACAATGTCATCCACCGCGCCTGCCTGCGGCTTTCCGACTGTGGTGGCATATACACCTTTGCGCGTGACCGCGAACCACTGAATGTCAAGATAGAGCGTAACCGGATAAGTTCACTTTCAGGGCGCTATTCTTATGCGGTTTATCTCGATGATTTTGCCAATGGCGTCACAGTGGCATTCAATCAGTTGATCGATAATCCGGGAGGAATCGAGTTGCATAACGGATTCAGTAACACGATCATGGGCAATCGTTTCGTTAACAGTCGCTATGAGCATATGCTGTTTAACGAGACGTCGTCATTTGCCAGCATTAACGGAAACCAAGTACAGAACAACTGGTTTGTCACTCGGCGTGAGGTGCCAGTTTATCGACTATGGAGCCGGCATGGCGGCCAGCATATCCTGCGATTTGCAGAATTCAGCAACAATCGATACGAGCACCCACCCAAGCAATTCGCCGAGGTTGAAGGTCAGGGATTGATAGACTTCGATCGCTGGCGAGAGCGTTTGGGTGCAGATCAGGAGTTAAAGTCAGTGGGCAGCAGTTCAAGCGGAAGGACGTCGCCACAGCTCACGCGGCAACGCAAGAAGAAATAGCGTGTTGGTCACTAGATATCGACGCGCCAGTCTCCGCGGGTCCTGTGTCAGTCGATACAACCACTCGAAGCCTGCGCGCTGCCAGGCGAGTGGGGCGCGTGCGGTGGTTCCGGCGTGGTAATCGAAAGCTGCGCCTACCCCAATCATGACCGCGCGTATCTTCCCCCGTTGCGTCGCCATCCATGTTTCCTGTTTCGGGCATCCGAGACCGACCAGCACGATACTGGCACCGGAATCATGGATGGCGTTCGCAATGATCTCGCTGTCGTTATCCGTCAGGCCCCGGAACGGGGGTGAATGCCTGCCAACGATGCTGAGCATGGGAAAGGACGAGCGTAGAGACAGGTGTAATTGATTCAATGTCACTGTTGTGCCACCGAGCAGGAATACCGGCAAATGTAGGCGCTCGGCTTCACCCAGAAGTTTCCACATCAGGTCTGGACCAGACAGGCGTTGCTGCTCTGGCCAGCCACGTCGTCGCATGAGCCAGGCAAGCGGTGCGCCATCAGGCGAGTTCATATCGGATTGGTTCAGCGCCGCGGCGAGGTTCGCATCGCGGGTCGCGGTTACCAGTGAGTGCACATTACACAGACAGACCATCGCTGATATGCCCGCTTGTGCCCAGCGCACGATGCGGCCGGTGGCCTGTTCCCAGGAAAGCGCATCAATGCGCGTGCCGAGCAGCATCGTTGAACGTAGGGGCATGAGATCGGATCGATATCACTAATAGCCTGATTAAACGATAGGCGTGCCCGGTTCGCTCTGAGGGGACGCAAAGTGTTCCGAAGCGGTTGCGGGCAACATCGATGCTGTTTGACTTTACGGGATGAGACATGACTATTGAACTGATCGCGGGCGCGCTGCACAAGCGCCGGCTGCGTATCGAGCAAGCGTTCAATGATTTTTGTGGCGACGAGCCCGGGCAGACGCGACTGGAATTGCGCGAGCTGGGTCAGCTGCCATCGCTGGAGCAGTTCCGTCTGCCCTATGACGACGGTAAGTTTGACTGGGTTGCGTGCCTGGAGCTGATCGAAGAAATTGCCAGCCATGAGCGTCAGGTCCGGTTGCTGCGCGAGCTGCTACGTATTGCGCGGCGGGGCATTTTCGTATCGACACCGAACCGTGATCATCCGCTTGCGCACTGGTTACGACCAGAGCCTCATCTCCATCTACTGGATTCGCTCGCTATCAAGACTCTGGTCGATGTGCTGCCCGGTCGTCCCTCGTGGAAATTGGGGCACGTAAGACTAGCGGGCATTAAGTCGCACTATTTTCTGATGGTGTGGAAGGGCGAAGGGCAGGCGTTCAATGGTCATCGGACTATTGCTCATGGAGAGCATCGTGAGCCGCCGCCGCCGATGGTGGCCACGCGGAGCTAAGTAGCTCGGTATTACTGAGGCGATATACGTCACTGACATCATGCGCTACCCGGCACAAGAATCCCTCGAGTGCTGGCCAGAGTTGAAGGCGTTCGATATCGACGGAGTGACACCACAGATGAAACACGGATTCATCCGCAATAGCCAAATCGAGCAGTCTATGCAGGCGTTTGATCCAGTCGCGTTCCTGTAGCGCGATCTTAAGTGCTGCCACGCGTGATACCCAGGCACCTTGTGACACGAAATTGCGCAGGAAGATCGTGCTGTCGTGCGGATAAAATTGCGCACTAGTCG
Source organism: uncultured Bifidobacterium sp. (assembly GCA_964642635.1). Lineage (GTDB taxonomy): Bacteria > Pseudomonadota > Gammaproteobacteria > Burkholderiales > Burkholderiaceae_D > Pernthalerella. The sequence goes on from CAZXRS010000026.1 coordinate 10,303, forward strand.
GCAACTGGAACGGATCGCATCCGATATCCATACGCAGGTTCTGCGTCGTGCGGGCGAAATCAAATCCGGCCGCACGTACTTGCAAGCGGTGTAGCCGCTTATATCGTCCACCCGGGTAGCAGAAGCCCCGAACCTGTTGGCCCAGGCAATCTTCCAGCAGTTGCTTGCCCTCGGTAATCTGACGCCATGCGTCACCGGCGCTGAGCGTCGTCAGAAAGAAATGCGACCGCGTATGTGACCCGATCTCGAATCCTTGCGCCAGCGCACGCATGGCAGCGGGTTCGAGCACCGGTAGCCCCTCGCTGTTATCGATAGGCAGGTAGAAGGTCGCTCGGATACCCAGTCGATCGAGTAGCGCTGCCATGCGCTGATCTAGCGGATGACCATCATCCACCGAGAGGGTGAAGCGTGCGCTGCTCACGGTGTGCCGCGGGTCTCGATGTCGCCGGTAGTTTGCTCGACTTGCAGCGCGCAGGCACAAGCATCGACGATACCGGCTGCGGCGCTGTCGAAGTCATAGCGACGTACGCACCTAAGGCTCTCATCGCTGAATGACTGCCACAGCGCATCATCGTTCAGCAGCCGCTGCGCGGCATCGGCCCAGTCCGGCACGTGCAATTCGCGTACATAGCCATTGCATCCATCGATCACCAGTTCACCGGCAGCTCCTGCATGTGGCGTGATTAGCACGGGTAAGCCGGCCGCACAGGCTTCGTTAGCGACGATACCCCATACATCCGCATGCGTAGGAAACAAGAACACGCGCGCCGAGCGATACAGCCCAGGGAGTTCCTGCTGAGTGGCAAAGCCATGGAAATGTACATCGACCCGATCTGCGCATTCATCAGCCGCGCGCATCAGTGCCGCATCCAGACTACCGGATCCGACGAACAGCATAGCCATGCGCCGTTTCATGCGACTTGCCACCTCGCGTGCAACCGACAGCGCGAACAAGGGATCCTTAGCCGGTTCAATACGACCACAGAAGATGAAGTCATATCGGTATTCCTGAGTGGATGTTGGAAAGAATGCTGTGTTGTCTACCGCCAGCCAAGAATAGAAGCAACGGTCTGGTGGCACGCCATACGAACGATACAGTTGCTGTCCGCCTTCCGAGGCCGCGATGAAGGCGCCGCTATGGCGAAACACATTACGGCGGACAAGACGATGGACGGGTGATAGCGTGCGTTCCGACACCCAGTTACCGTCTGTCATCGCGACATGTGGCCACCCTCGCAGGCGCGCGATCAAGAAGGCATACAGATGCGTGGGATTGAACCCGTCGGTGACCACCACATCCGGACGCAGGCGGCTGAATAGAGCCACGACGTCTGGATTGTGATGAATGTAGCGACCACGTACAGTAATGAAACGCTCGCGTAACCAGTGGCGCTCGAAGCGCATAGGCGGTAAATCCCAATGCCGGTTCGGTTCGCGTGATGAACAGAATACGGCATGAAAATCAATGCCAGGCCAGCGCGCCAGCCGATTGAAAATGGGTACCCGATAGGGTGGTGGCGTATTAGTGACGAGTGCAATACAGGTCATTTGCGCGCTACTTCTGGGTTGGCAGACTTGTGCTTTTTCAAAGATGGCATCTCATGTGCCGACGGTGCTGGTGATCCGTGCAGCAGGGACCAGCGCAGCCAGCCATGCAGCCTGCCGTGCGCCACCGACCAGCCGTTCACCAGTTCAGCGCCGAACTTGCCGCGAGTCAGCGGCTTGATCAGCGGCGACAGTAAACCGCGCGCGATCACCCATGCAGGCAGCGAGTGTTTGGCATACATCGCGCCCGTGCCACGAGCGCGCAGATGCGCCGCGCGTCGCATCAGGGTACTGACGGTTGGCGCGGGAGGTTCAACGCGGTGATGCACGCGCGCATGCGGATCGTAGGCGAGGTGGGCGCCGGCACGCAGCGCGCGCAGCACCATATCCGTCTCTTCGCCGGCACCGAACCATTGTCCGACGCCTAGGCGCCCGTCGAAGCCGCCGATCTGAACCAGCAGTTCGCGTCGCAAGAACATGGTGATCGACGAAACCGGTAGGTCACGGAAGCGGGACGATCGGTGCCAGGAAAGTTTGCCCGGCGTGTGTGCCGCATCCTGCTCGACCCAGCGCGTGATCACGCCTTGCGGATGGTCCTGACTTCTCGAGCGCGTCATTACACGTTCCAGCGTGTGAGGCTCGTACCAGCAATCATCATCCGGGAATCCAACCCAGCGAGCATCAGCGGCTGCAATACCCGCATTGCGCGCGAGTGCAAGATTCGGCGGTAAATGCTTCAGGTGGCGCAGCACCAGCCCCAGATAACGCGCCCGATGCAGCACCGGTAGCAGACGGTCATCTCGATTTTGGTCGACAACGATAATGTCGAAGTCACGAAAGGTCTGCGCAGCCAGGGTGTCGAAAAGCCGGTTCAGTTCAGTCGTGCGGCCCACCGTAGCCAGGATAAGCGAGAAATCACGCATGGAGTGTTTCCACTGCATTGAACCGTGCACGCTGCCGGCGCACGGCGTAGCGCATCAGGTGCAGGGCATAGGACAGCGGATCTAAACCAGTATGCGCCAGCCGCACGCGTAGATCTTCCTGCATCGCCTGAGCTTTCTCGCGTGTCGACAGACTGCCTTCATGTTCTCGGAAAGCGGTCAGAGCTTGTGGTAGCGCACAGGGATTGGCGATCGCTGACAATCGAAGCCATAGGTCGTAATCCATCGCATAACGTAGGCGCGTATCGAAGCCGCCTGAGCGCCACATCAGTTCACGTGCTACGAATGTGGCCGGATGGGGAATGAAATTTCCGCGTAGCAGTCGACGGCGAGAAAAATCCGGCGCGATGTAATTCTCCGAAAGAAGCCGGCCATCGATACAGCTCATCATTCGTCCATACAACCAGCGGCAAGCCTGATCGCGAAAAGCTAATGCAACAATCAAAAGCACTTCGTCGTGCAGATAAAAATCATCCGAATGCAGGTGAGCGATGATGTCACCTTGTGCGGCTGCTATGCCAGCGTTCATTGCGCTGCTGATTCCATTGTTGACGTTTTCAATGAGCGTGTAAGGGCGTTTCAGTGCGCGTATACGATCCAGCGTGCCGTCTGTCGATCCGCCGTCGACGAAGATGTAATCGATCTCTACATCACGCTGTTTCAGGACTGACGAAATGGATTCTGCGAGCCACGGCTCACTGTTGCGCGTGCAAGTGATGATGGAAAAAGAAGGAAGCTTCATCGTGTTTGAAATGAAAGTGCAATCGGTCCGATCGGAAGTCGGTACAGCGCAATCAGCTTGCCTGCCGCTTCGGCGGCACCGGTCCGTGTACGCGGCGATAGCGGGTAATCGGGACGCGGACGGAAGTTGACCAGTGCATCGACTAACTCGTGCAGAGTGGAATGCAACCGAAGTTGCGAGGGCCCGCATTCATAGGCAGCCAGCTCCGGTGTCCCGCCCAGATGCAGCGCAAACACGGTCTTTCCAAGCAGCAGACCTTCGAGCACTGTAGATGGGCAGGCCTCTTCGCAGACAGACGGCACCACGATGGCGTGCGCACGCGATGCCAGACGCAGACTGGACTGCCAGTCCTGCCAGCCATGAAAACGCGCGAACGGGAATCGCTCGCGCAGACGCTGCTCATCGCTGCCATCGCCGACGATGTCGATGCTCAGGCCATGGTCTGACTTGATCGCTAGCGCTTCGAGGAAGCTCTCGACACCTTTTGCCGGATACAGTTTTGCCGCGATAAACACACGAAGTGGGCCATGTATCGTTATTTCCTGACTGGGCGCACGAGCGGACTTCAGCTGCTCGCTGTCAACGAAGTTATGTACGGTTACACCCCAGTGTCCGGGGCCAAGGCTGCGTGTAAGATTTTTTCGAAGCAGATCGGATACGAACACGGTCTTGTGGCGACCGAAGCTCTCGGCAACTTCCCGACGGAAGCGTCTGACAGCAACTGTTGATACCACTCGCTGCAGAGCATTCGGTTCCCAGGTACGGCATTCTGCACAGTGGCGCTCATCGGGTGAACGGCAAATACGGCCGCGTTTAAAGCGTGTGTGTATCAGGCAATCGCTGCCTTGGTCATGCCGTGTCTGTATGAAATTCACATTTGCCGGTATATAGCGGCCGATGTTGGGGAGGTGGCCGTGATAGTGAATCGCATCATAGTGCGGCGCGCGCCGCATGATGGCTCTGGCGAAGCGGCGTGCAATCACACTGCGCTTGATAGGTACGAACACACCTAGCGACATTTCTTTCCATCCGTCGAACTGACCGCGCAGTTCGGGAAAGAAACGACCATCGATCGTAAAATCAGGTCCA
>CAZXRS010000027.1:0-14493 GCA_964642635.1 uncultured Bifidobacterium sp.
GTGATGATGCCGGTGTTGTGACGAAGTTCGGTTTTTATCAGGTCGGTCATGGGAGTCATCATGTCTGAAAAACACAGAGTGTAGCGAAAGCCGATGCGACGACGCGGGTAATAAAAAAGGGCGCTTACGCGCCCTTTCGTGGTTCACTCTGCTGATTCAGGCAGCTTCCGCTGCTCCGTCATAGCCACGCACACCGGCGTGCTGATGATCCTGAATCTTGTCCTTGTGCTTAAGCACCTGACGGTCCAGCTTGTCCATCAGCAGGTCAATCGCTGCGTACATGTCCGCCGCCTCGCTTTCCACGTGAAGGTCTTTGCCCCGCATGTGAACATTGATTTCCGCGCGCTGGCGTTTGTCCTTCTCGGTATTCGAATCCACCGCCAGAATGACGGTGACATCGATCACGTTGTCAAAATGTCGCTTTATTCGCTCAAGCTTGTTTTGCACATACTCCCTGAGTGAGGGAGTTAGTTCCAGATGATGACCGCTGATCTTGAGATTCATACACAGCACTCCTTGGCATTGCGTCGTTGGAGGATCCGCGGGGCTGCGCCGGGCGGGTCATAGCGACGGTTGAAAACTCTGGAATCTTTGCCTAAAGGACAGGCGATAAGGCTGAGCAAGCATCAGAGGGACTTGCGGAGATTGACCGGCGGGATCTTCAGCGCCTCGCGGTACTTAGCCACCGTGCGGCGCGCGACGACCATTCCTTGTTCTGCCAGCATGTCCGTGATTTTGCTATCGGAAAACGGGTTTTTGGGGTCCTCGGCTCCTATGAGTTGCTTGATCAATGCACGGATTGCGGTCGACGATGCCTCCCCGCCCGCTTCGGTGGCCACATGGCTACCGAAGAAATATTTCAATTCAAACATACCATGCGGGGTGAGCATGTATTTTTGCGTCGTGACGCGAGAAATAGTGCTTTCGTGCAGACCCAGTGTATCAGCAATTTCACGCAGCACAAGAGGCCGCATCGCCACTTCACCATGCGAGAAGAAATTGCGCTGCCGCTCAACGATCGCTTGTGCAACGCGCAAAATCGTGTCGAAGCGCTGACGCATATTTTTGATCAGCCACTTGGCTTCCTGCAGTTGTGACGATAGCGAGCCTTCACCTTTGTTCTGCTTCAGGATATTCGCGTACATCGCATTCACACGCAGCTTAGGCATCACATCCCGGTTCAGCGTCACCTGCCAGCCATTTTTTGCGCGTTTGACAATGACGTCCGGTACCACATAATCCGACGCATCACCGGCGTAGGGCGCGCCCGGATGAGGATTGCAGCGCCGGATGACGGCTTGTGCTTCGCGCAGATCTTCATCATCGCAATCAAGCAGCTTCTTCAGCTTGTTGAACTCGCGTTGCGCGAATAGTTCAAGATGGTTTTCCACCAGTATCAGCGCCATCCGGCGCGTGACGAAAGGCACTTTGTCCATGCGACGTACCTGGATGGCGAGACATTCCGATGCATTGCGGGCACCAACGCCTGCCGGCTCGAAACTCTGTAGCAGCTTTAACGCTACCTGCAGATCATCCATTTCAATCTCGAGCTCTTCCGGGAGTCGCGCGAGGATCTCGTCGAGCGACTCCTCGAGATAGCCATTGTCGTCCAGCGCATCAATCAGTAATTCAACCAGCGCCCGGTCACGCCGAGAGTTAGCGGTGACGGATAGCTGTTCGAGTAAGTGCTCCCGCAGCGTGGTCTCATGCGCTTCGAGCTGGGGGCGTGCATTGTCATCTTCAGGAGCTTTGGACGAACGGGATACATCATCAAAACTCCAGTCGGCGTCACCTGCAGCCCCGCCTTCTTCACCACCTTCACCACTTGCTGTGCCTTCGAACGGTGCCTCAGTTGCGCCGTCCCCCGACGTTTCTGCCTCGGTTGAAGTGGGGGATGTGGGTGCCGAGCTGATGGCACCATCGCCCAGCAGGCGAACAGAATGATCAAGCGGATCGTCCAATCGCTCCAGCAGAGGATTGTCGGACAACATTTGCTCCAATTCCTGGTGCAATTCCAGCGTCGACAGCTGCAGCAGGCGTATCGATTGCTGCAGCTGAGGCGTCAGCGCCAGATGCTGAGATACCCGAAGTTGGAGGGTCTGTTTCATGGGCGTTCGCGGCTACATGCGGAAGTGTTCGCCGAGATACACGCGGCGTACGGATTCATTGCCGATGATGTCATTCGGGCTGCCCGAGGCCAGCACCGATCCCTGATTAATGATGTAAGCGCGGTCACATATACCGAGCGTCTCGCGCACATTATGGTCCGTAATCAGAACACCGATGCCACGCTCCTTCAGGAATCGCACGATGCGTTGAATTTCGATGACCGCAATCGGATCCACGCCGGCAAACGGCTCATCAAGCAGGATAAAACGCGGACTGGTCGCAAGCGCGCGCGCAATCTCGACACGACGGCGCTCGCCGCCGGACAGCGATAGCGCTGGATTGCCGCGCAGCTTCTCGATCTGCAATTCGGTCAGTAGCGTATCGAGCCGCTGCTCGATTTCTTCACTCGACAATGGCTTGCCATCTTTCTTCTGCAACTCCAGCACCGCGCGAATATTGTCCTCAACCGATAGCTTGCGGAACACTGACGCCTCCTGCGGCAGGTAGGACAAGCCACGCTCAGCGCGTTGATGTATCGGTAGCTCCGACAGACGTTCGCCATCGAGACGGATCTCGCCACCCTCCGAGGGTACCAGTCCGACAATCATGTAAAACGACGTGGTCTTGCCTGCGCCGTTAGGTCCGAGCAGACCGACCACCTCGCCAGAGGCAACGTCAAGCGACACGTCGTGCACCACCTGGCGCGCGCCGTAGCTCTTCTGCAGGTTGCGTACCTGCAGCGTGCTGATCGCTTTACTTGCCATTACCACCCGCATCTTTCTCGCGCGGTTGAATGATTGCCCGCACCCGGCCGCCGCCCGGCTTACTCTCACCGCTCGCCGTGTTATGCACGGTGTAGAACTCGGCTCGGGTGTCATAAGAGATGAACTCACCTTCGACTTCGTCAGTGGTATTTCCGCTGTCGAGCATCTTGATGTGAGATTTCTTAAACAGCTTAGCGACCTCGCTCTTTGTGTCGTACTCGATTCTGTCAGCGGCCTGACCTTCGATCCACAGGTCTTTACCGCCGTCGCGTTTCTGGCGGAACGTGGCCAGGCCAGCAGCTGGCGCATACAGCGTCGCGTACTGATAGCCTGAGGCATCCTGCCGTATCACCAACTTTTCCGCCCGCATCAGCAGCGTGCCGCGCGTCAGAACGACATTGCCGATAAAGGTGTTGACCTGTTTTGACTCGTCATAGGACATTTGGTCCGCTTCAACATTGGTCGGCTTGTCGCGGTCTGCTCGTTCTGCCAGAACTACGCGGCTCAACATCGACAGCGATGCTGCAAGCATGAACGCGGCGCAGATCGCTCGGTGGCTATTCGTCATGGTTTTGCACGATGAGGTTGTACATAAATTGCATGGACTCGACTGTTCAGTGTCAGCGTGTGTTGCGCATGATCGACGACCATTCCGATTCCGCTTAACGTGGATTCGCCGAGCCGTGCGCGCACTGGCTGATCGGTCTTAGCGATATCTTTTTCCGGCAGCACGACCATGTATTCCGAAAGGACAATCAGCTCTTCGTCGCCGCGCGTTTGCGGACGCCTGAGTTCGACGTTGTCGCGCAATCTCACCTCGCTATGGTCGCGATTGATATGCGCCGATTTCGAGTGAATGGTCAACGGTTGTCGCTCTGGTGAGTAGCTGGTCAGCCTGGGCTGCTGCATGATGCTTTCTTCGGTGTCGGCAAAATGTCTTAGCGTATCGCCCTCGATTTTCATGCGGATCTTTCCGTCTTTCGCCGCGCTGATATATCGAAAATTCTCCATCACGTAATCGGGCTCGTGAACGGCGACCCGTTTCTGTCCCCGCTCGTTGGATTGCCGTACCGTCTGCAAAATCCAGAAGCTGCCAGCAGCGAGTAGTAGCAATGCTGCGAGCGTAAGCAGAGCGGGCCAGCGACGCGTCACACTGCCGTTCATGCCAGATACGGCGCCAGTGCCGCCTCATAGTTACCTTGCGCGTGCAAGATGAAATCGCAGACGTCGCGCGCTGCGCCTTGGCCACCATTGGCCTGGCTAACGTAATGAGCGCGCGAACGTACCTCGTGATGAGCGGTCGGCACACTGGCGGCGAAAACTACGCGGGTCATCACGGGCAGGTCGATCACATCATCGCCCATGAAGCCCGCATCGTTCGCGGTCAGCTGAAGCTCAGCCAGTAACTGTTCAAACGCTGCGCGTTTGTCGTGCACGCCTTGCTTTAGCACCGCAATGCCGAGATCGGCGGCGCGCTTCGCAACAATCGCCGAATCTCTCGCGCTGATGATCGCTGCCTTCACGCCCGACTGCTGCAGCATTTTGATGCCGTGGCCATCGAGCACGTTAAAGGTCTTCAGTACTTCGCCGTCGGCGCCGTAACGCAGTCCACCATCGGTGAGCACGCCATCAACATCGAAGATCATCAGCTTGACGCGCTTCGCGCGCTCGTTAGCCGCTTGAAGTGCGTTGGCATTCATCAGATCACCTTAGCCCGTGTCAGGTCATGAATGTGCAGCGCGCCCACCAGCTTGCCGTGTGAATCAGTGACAAGCACCTGGTTAATGCGGAACGCTTCCATCAGCTCGACCGCCTCAACCGCAAGCTGATCGGGGCCGACCACGCGCGGATTTGCGTGCATGACATCGCGGATCAGGCTGCGCGAAAAATCCTTGCCGAGTTCGATGAGTCGGCGAAGGTCGCCATCGGTGAAGATGCCAAGCACTCGCTGCTCGTCATCAATGACGGCAGTCATCGCCATGCCTTTACGTGTGATCTCGAGCAAGGCTTGCGGCAGAGGTAAATCGGGTTTCACCATTGGCAAGGCGTCACCACTACGCATGACGTCACGCACGTGAGTGAGTAAACGGCGGCCGAGCGCGCCACCTGGATGAGAGCGCGCGAAATCCTCTTCGCGGAAGCCGCGTGCATCCAGCAGCGCGACAGCAAGTGCGTCGCCCATCGCGAGCGTTGCAGTGGTACTGGCAGTGGGGGCGAGGTTCATCGGACAGGCTTCCCGCGAAACACCTACATCGAGGTGCACATCGGCGAGTTGAGCCAGTGTCGATTGCGGACGACCTGTCATGGAGATGAGTGTTGCGCCAAGCCGCTTAACAACCGGCACGATAGCCAGCAGCTCTTCGGATTCTCCGGAGTTGGATATCGCGATCATCACATCGGCCTGAGTCACCATGCCGAGGTCACCGTGCGCTGCTTCTGCGGGATGCACGAACAGTGCGGGCGTACCCGTCGAAGAGAGGGTGGCAGCGATCTTGCGGGCGATATGTCCCGACTTACCCATGCCCGACACGACCACTCGGCCGCTGCAGGCCATCAGCAGCGCCATGGCGCGGGCGAAGGTGTCGTCTGAGCCTAGCCTGACCTTGAGCGCCAGTATGGCCTCGGCTTCGATCTCGAGTGTCTGCCGCGCCAGCTGCAACGCGCGCTCGGCAGCGGCGTTGTCAAAATGCTTCGAGGAATTTTTCTCATGCGGTACACTCATGCCAAGAGTATAGCCCAATACTTAAAGCAAAAAACCTGCCAGACGCAAGAATTCTTGCGGTTGATCGGCGGGTTTACTTACCGGACGAAGCGCGACTTGCCCATGTATTCCGCCCTCGAAATCACGCTGATTCTGCTGGTCGCTGCCGTGCTCGGCGTCGTGCTATTTCGCATGATGCATCTGCCACCGATGCTCGGCTATTTGTCGGTTGGTGTGCTGATCGGCCCGCATGCGCTGGGTCTGGCGTCGAACAGTACCGCCACGCATACGCTGGCCGAGTTCGGTGTGGTGTTCCTGATGTTCTCTATCGGTCTCGAATTTTCGTTGCCCAAGCTGAAGTCCATGCGTCGCAACGTCTTTGGCCTCGGCATGGCGCAGGTCGTGCTGACCATCGTAATGACGATGGTCGGTGGACTCTTGCTCGCCAAGCTGATACCCGATCACTTTAAGATGAGCTGGAGCGCCGCCTTTGCGCTGGGTGGCGCAATGTCCATGTCGTCGACCGCGATTGTGCTGAAGCTGCTGACGGAAAAACTCGAACTTGAAAGCGAGCATGGCCGCCGCATTACTGCCATCCTGCTGTTCCAGGATCTCGCGGTGGTGCCACTGCTGATCCTGATTCCGGCGCTGGCTCATCCGGGTGCCGATCTTGCTGAAGATCTCGGCATGGCCGCCATGAAAGCGGTGTTCGTGCTTGCGCTGCTGCTGTCCTTCGGGCAGGTGCTACTGCGCCGCTGGTTCAAGATTGTTGTGCAGCGTCGCTCGCATGAACTGTTCATGCTGAACCTATTACTGATCACACTAGGCGCTGCGTGGATTACCGAGATTGCCGGGCTGTCGCTGGCGCTCGGTGCATTTATCGCCGGCATGCTGATCTCAGAAACAGAATACCGGTTACAAGTGGAAGAAGACATCAAACCGTTCCGTGACGTGCTGCTCGGTCTGTTCTTCATCACCGTCGGCATGATGCTGGACATGGAGCTGGTGTTCAACCACCTGCTGCTAGTACTTGCGTTACTACTGATTCCGTTCACACTGAAATTCGGACTCATCACACTGGTAACCCGTCTGTTTGGTGCGTCGCCCGGTGTTGCGATTCGTACCGGTCTTGGCCTGGCGCAGGGTGGCGAATTCGGTTTCGTTCTGCTCAACGAGGCGGGAGCACTGAATCTGATCGATCCCGGTTTCGTGCAGCTGATCTTGGCGGCGATCGTGCTGTCCATGCTGGCTACGCCATTTATCCTCGCGAATGCCGAACGCATTTCGCTGCGCTTGTCGCGCAATGAATGGATGCATCAGTCGCTGGCGCTGACCAGCTTGGCAACGCGTACCATGAGCGATGAGAAGCATGTGATCATCGCTGGCTTCGGCCGTACAGGCCAGAGCATTGCGCAGTTGCTCGAAGAAGAGAATATTCCTTACCACGCGCTCGATCTCGATCCTCAGCGTGTTCAGGAAGCGCAAGCGGCAGGAGCGAGTGTGTCTTATGGCGACACCTCGCGGCGCGAGAGTCTGATCGCAGCCGGTATTCACCGAGCCGCCGCACTGGTGGTGACGTATGCCGACACGGCCGCAGCGCTGCGTACCCTGCATTTCGCGAATGAGCTGGCGCCGACGTTGCCAGCCATCGTTCGCAGTATTGATGACACCGACCTCGAGAAATTGCGCGCCGGCGGCGCTGATGAAGTGGTGCCCGAGACCATTGAGGCCAGCCTGATGCTCGCATCCCATGCCTTACTCATGCTCGGCGTACCTTTGCGCCGGGTCGTGCAGCGCATACAGCGTGTGCGTGGCGAGCGCTATGCATCGTTGCGGGGTTATTTCCACGGCGCTGGTGATGCAGCCGATGATGACGATCACATGCAGGTGCGCCTGCACTCCGTGCCGCTGCATGATCGTGCAGTGGCAATTGGTAAGCAATTCTCTGAGCTTGGCTTGTCCGAGCTCGGTGCCGAGGTCACTGCCGTGCGCCGCGGCAAAATTCGCTTGCCTTTCTCTCCTGACACCTGTCTCGAAGCCGGCGATGTCGTCGTGCTGCGCGGCACCGCCGAGGCGGTCGAGCGCGCCGAGAAACACCTGCTCTGATCAAGGATTCCATGGAAGTGTTCAGCCGCATCGCGGGCATCATCCTGCCCGTGTTTCTGATGGCCGCGATCGGCTATGGTTACGCGCGTGTGCGCGGTGACAAAGTTGTGGACGATATGGCCGGCGTTAATCGCATCAATGTCGAATTGCTGGCACCGCTGTTGCTGTTCTCTGCATTGGCGTCCAGAGAGTTCGATGTGGTCGCGAATCTGCCACTCATTGTTGCCGGCGTACTGATCTCGCTGGGTTCCGGGGTGATCGCCTGGCCGATTGCGCGTCTGCTCGGCTACGACACGCGCACCTTCGTGCCTCCGATGATTTACAACAACTGCGGCAATATGGGTTTGCCGCTGGCCGTGTTGGCCTTTGGTGCCTCAGTGCTGCCCGAAGCCGTGGCGATGTTCATGGCGGGCACGTTGGCCTATTTCACCGTCGGCATGTGGATGATGGAAACTGGCCGGACTGAAGGGCGCTTGTCAGCTTTGCGCATGTTCGCCAACCCAATGATGGTGGCGATGATCGTGGGCATGTTGTTCGCAGTCTTCAAGATCCGCTTGCCTGACATGCTGATGACTGCGTTACGAATGATGGGCGAGGCCACTATACCGCTGATGTTAATTGCACTTGGCGTGCGTATGGTTGGCGTCAGCTTCGGTCACTGGCGCATCGGCGTTGTCGGCGCCATCGTTTGTCCGCTATCGGGGCTGCTGATGGCTAGGGGCTTGGAGCCCTGGCTAACGCTCACGGAGATGCAGCGCGGCCAGATGTATTTGTTTGCTGCGCTGCCACCGGCAGTGTTCAGCTTTATGGTGGCTGAATCCTATCAGCAGGAGCCGGATAAGGTGGCGGCCATCGCGATGATCGGCAATCTGGCAGCGCTGATCTTCGTGCCGGTCGGACTGTGGATGGGCATGTAAGCATCCACAGCCGCGACGTTTACGCGCGCTTTTTTTCCTTCTTCTGCGTCAGCATCGGTGCCAGATACCGTCCCGTAAAACTCGCTCCTTCTTTCGCAACTTCTTCCGGAGTACCGCTCGCAATAATTTGTCCGCCACCGGCACCACCTTCGGGTCCGAGATCAACGATCCAGTCAGCGGTTTTGATTACGTCGAGATTGTGCTCGATGATGACCACGGTATTGCCCTGATCGCGCAGACGGTGAATGACCTTCAGCAGCAGCGAAATATCATGGAAATGCAGGCCCGTGGTTGGCTCGTCGAGAATGTACAGCGTGCGGCCGGTGTCGCGTTTCGACAATTCCAGCGACAGCTTCACGCGTTGCGCTTCACCCCCGGAGAGTGTCGTTGCGCTCTGACCCAGTCGAATATAGCCAAGTCCGACATCCAGTAGCGTCTGCAACTTGCGTGCAATCAGCGGGACAGGTTTGAAGAACTCGAAGGCATCTTCAACCGTCATTTCGAGCACGTTACAAATGTTTTTCCCTTTGTACTGCACCTCCAGCGTCTCGCGGTTGTAGCGCTTGCCGTGGCAGACGTCGCAGGGCACGTACACATCGGGCAGGAAGTGCATCTCGACCTTGAGTACGCCATCACCTTGGCAGGCTTCGCAACGACCACCTTTTACGTTGAAGGAGAAACGCCCCGCCGAATAGCCGCGTTCCTTCGCTTGCGGTACGGTCGAGAATAGCTCGCGTATCGGCGTGAACACCCCCGTGTAGGTGGCCGGGTTCGAGCGCGGCGTGCGACCGATCGGCGCTTGATCGACCGCGATCACTTTGTCGAAGTGCTCAAGGCCGGCAATGGAGTCATGTTCGGCTGGTTCAGTCTGCGAACCATAAAGATGGCGTGCCAATGCGTGATACAGCGTGTCATTGACTAGCGTTGATTTCCCCGAGCCGGACACACCAGTTACGCAAGTCAACAAACCGACTGGCAACTCCAGAGTCACTTTCTTCAGGTTGTTGCCGCGCGCACCTTTGATCACAAGCTTTTTCTTCGGATCGATCGATGTGCGCTTCTGCGGTATTTCGATGGCGATGGTGCCGTTCAGGTATTGCGCGGTCAATGAATGACGATTCTTCAGGATGTCCTGCAGCGTACCGTTGGCAATCACCTCTCCGCCATGCACGCCGGCTCCCGGTCCCATATCGACGATATGGTCTGCGCATCGAATCGCGTCCTCATCATGCTCGACCACCAGTACGGTGTTGCCGAGATCGCGTAGATGCTTGAGTGTTGCGATCAGTCGATCGTTATCGCGCTGATGCAGGCCGATCGACGGCTCATCAAGCACATACATCACGCCCGTCAGCCCGGAACCGATCTGTGATGCGAGGCGAATACGCTGCGCTTCGCCGCCGGATAGTGTGTCAGCGCTGCGGTCCAGTGACAGGTAGTCGAGGCCCACATTGTTCAGGAAGCGCAGCCGCGCAACGATCTCTTTGATGATGCGATCGGCGATGTCTTTCTTCGCGCCTTTCAGTTTCAGCTTCTCGAAAAATTCCAGCGTGTCTCGCAGCGGCAGTTCGGCCACTTGAAAAATCGCACGGCTTTGTGAGCCGGTGCCGACCATCACATGACGCGCCTCCACGCGCAGGCGCGCGCCATGACACTCCGGGCATTCCTTTTCATTGATGAATTTCGCAAGCTCTTCCTTGACGGCCATCGAATCGGTTTCATGGTAACGGCGCTCGAGATTGTTCACTACGCCTTCAAAGGTATGTTCGCGGATGACGGTGCGGCCGCGTTCATTGATATAGGCGAAGGGCACTTTTTCCTTGCCCGAACCGTAAAGTACGACTTCCTGTGCCGTTGCGGGCAGGTTGTCGAAAGGTGTATCGATATCGAATTCATAGTACTTCGCCAGCGAGGACAGCATGGTGAAGTAGAACTGATTGCGTCTATCCCAACCTTTGACGGCGCCTGAGGCGAGTGACAGATTGGGAAAGGCGACAATTCGCTTCGGGTCAAAGAATTCTATGTGACCCAGACCATCGCATTCCGGACAGGCGCCCATTGGATTATTAAATGAGAACAATCGCGGCTCAAGTTCTTGCAGCGAGTAGCCGCAGGTCGAGCAGGCAAATTTGTTCGAGAACACTTGCTCTTTGCCCGTGTCCATCTCCATCGCGATCGCGCGTCCGTCGGCTAGGCGCAGCGATGTCTCAAAGCTTTCTGCCAGGCGTTGTTTGATATCGGCGCGCACCTTCACGCGATCGATCACGACATCGATCGTATGTTTCTCAGTTTTCTTAAGCTTCGGTAGTTCATCGACTTCATAGATCTTTGCAGTGCCGGTGCCGCTTTGTATACGGAAGCGGATGAAGCCTTGCGCCTGCATCTGCTCGAACAAATCGCTGTGCTCGCCCTTGCGATTCGCGACCACGGGTGCAAGGATCATCAGCTTTGTGTCTTCCGGCATCGCAAGCACTGCATCGACCATTTGCGATACGGATTGGGCAGCCAGAGGATTATCTGGGTGATCGGGGCAATGAGGGGTACCTACGCGCGCATACAGCAGGCGCAGGTAATCGTGAATCTCGGTCACGGTGCCCACGGTCGAGCGCGGGTTGTGCGAGGTCGCTTTCTGCTCGATCGAAATAGCCGGAGACAGGCCCTCGATCAGATCCACGTCGGGCTTTTCCATCAGCTGTAGGAACTGCCTTGCATAGGCCGACAGCGATTCCACATAGCGTCGCTGACCCTCGGCATACAGGGTGTCGAATGCCAGAGATGATTTGCCTGAGCCGGACAAGCCGGTAATCACAATCAGCTTGTCGCGAGGCAGGTCGAGGCTGATGTTTTTCAGGTTGTGGGTGCGTGCGCCCCGGATGCGGATTTCTTCCATGTCGTGGCTTCGTTGTTGATCAGGAGCCGTGCCTTTTTGCCAAAATTCCCGATCGGGGAGTAGGGGTCAACCTGCTACTATAGCGGGTTTTCACATCTTGTTTACGACCCGCTTTCGACGCGCATGTAAGCGGCGTGCGAGCCTCATCGTTATTTATGCCAATTGCTCAAGACACCGAATCGAATCGCATGAGTCCGCTAGAGGTCAAGGCGGCGGTATCGCTGGCATCGATCTTCGGTTTGCGCATGCTGGGGCTGTTTTTGATTCTGCCGGTGTTTGCGGTGCATGCAAAGTCGCTGCCCGGTGGTGACGATGCGACGCTGGTCGGTTTAGCCATGGGTATGTATGGACTGACTCAGGCGATTGGTCAGATTCCTTTTGGCATCGCTTCCGACAAGTTCGGCCGAAAGCGGATCATCGTGATCGGATTGCTGCTGTTTATCCTCGGGTCTCTGATCGCAGCCATCGATACCCATGTCATATGGGTGATTATCGGACGCGCGGTGCAGGGTGCTGGTGCGGTATCGGCGGCAGTCACGGCCTTGATTGCCGATTCGACGCGCGAAGAACATCGCACCAAGGCCATGGCGATGGTCGGTGGATCGATCGGCCTGACCTATGCAGCATCGCTGGTCGTGTCGCCGCTGCTGTACTCAACGATGGGCATGAGTGGCATGTTCCTGTTGGTGGCATTGCTGGCGGCGGCCGCGATTGCCGTCGTGGTCTTCATCGTGCCGAAGGCGCCGCCGCGCCCGCCTGAGCAAGCATCGTTTGCGCAAGTGCTGACGGATCCCGAGCTACTACGGATGAACTTCGGTGTATTCGCGTTGCATGCGATACAGATGTCGATGTTCGTCGTTCTGCCTACCGTGCTGGTCAATGCGGGCGGCATGCCGATTGATCAGCACTGGAAGATTTATCTGCCGGTGGTGCTGGTGTCATTCGTGCTGATGCTCCCGCCGATTTTTCTCGGCGAGAAGCGCGGGCAGATGAAGATGGTATTCGTGTCCTCCATTTTCTTATTGCTGTTGGTTGAGCTAGGCTTGCGCGCTGCGGTCGCTGAATCCGAACTGTCGACCGGAATGCTGGTGTCATTGCTGCTGGCGTTCTTTGTCGCTTTCAACATCCTAGAGGCGAGCCAACCCTCCTTGGTGTCGCGCCTTGCGCCCGCCGGTGCGCGCGGCGCAGCACTTGGTGTGTACAACACCATGCAGGCGATCGGTCTGTTCGCCGGTGGTGCGGGCGGTGGTTTGTTGGCCAAATATTTTGGCGGGCCGGCAGTGTTCTCTGCGGGCTGCGGCGTGACGGTGGCCTGGCTTATAATTGCGTCATCCATGAAGCACCTGCCGCGTCGTGCTAAGCGCGAGCTGGCGCCCGCCTGATTTTCAAGTAATTCCATCTTTTACTGCATTCCACCCGGGAGATTCGCATGGCATCCGTCAACAAGGTCATCATCGTCGGCAACCTCGGGCGCGATCCCGAAACTCGCTACATGCCGAGTGGCGATGCGATCACGAACATCGCCGTTGCCACGACTGATAAGTGGAAGGACAAAGCGACCGGTGAGCAAAAAGAAGCGACCGAGTGGCATCGCATCTCGTTCTTTGGCAAGCTCGCAGAAATCGCCGGGCAGTACCTGAAGAAGGGCTCTCAGGTCTACATCGAGGGCAAGCTGCGCACGCGCAAATACACCGACAAGGATGGTGTCGAAAAATATTCGACGGAAATTGTTGCTGACACGATGCAGATGCTAGGTAGCCGACAGGGGATGGGTGGCGGTGCAGCCCCTATGGATGACGTTGGTTATGGTGGCGGCGCCTCGAGAGCACCTGCGCAGGCACCTGCCCGCGCGCCTGCGCGACAGCCTTCGAACGTCAATATCGAAGACGACGACATTCCTTTCTGATCTGATCTGATCTGCTGAGCGGCTTCAGACATGGCGCGACTGCCCCGTCTGGTGGTGCCGAACCATCTGCATCATGTGGTTGCGCGAGGCAATAACGAACAGTCCGTGTTCATTGATGCGGACGATTATCAGCAATATCTGCAATGGCTGAGGGAGGCGGCGCGCAAGCATCACGTCGCCATTCACGGCTACGCGCTGTTGCCGAGCCGTATACACCTGCTCGTGACGCCCTCCGATGAACTCGGTCTCGGCAAGATGATGCAAGCCGTCGGCCGTCTCTACGTTCCTTACTTCAATGCCCGTCACCGCCGCAGCGGAAGCTTGTGGGAAGGACGATTTCGCGCGACCGTGATCGATGCCGGCGCGCATTTCGCCGATTGCGCGCATCTGCTCGAGTACCTGCCAGTACAGTTCGGCCTGAGCGCGGACATGGCGTCTTACCCATGGTCCAGTCATACGCATCACGCTGGACTGCAACGTCAGCCCTGGCTGACCGATCATCCCGTCTACTGGTCCATGGGGAACACGCCTTTTGATCGCGAGGCGGCCTACCAGCGCCATTGCGCCCTGCCACCCGAGCGCCGGATAGCGCAGGCGATCGAGGAGGCGACGCACAAGGGCTGGGTACTCGGCACCGACGCGTTCAGGGCCGGGCTGACCAAGCTCACTTCTCGCCGCTTGGCCCCTGCCCGGCGCGGCCGACCACGCAAACCGGCGCCCGGGGGTTAGGAGGTCTCAGCAGCCTGCCTGCCCCACACGCCGGATGAGCGCTCCCAATCCGCTTAAGGGTGCAAACGCGCCGCCGCCCGCACCATCACTAGTCTGTCCCCATTAAAATTCGCACCAGATTGGGCTCTCGATAAATTGGGTTCCGACCCCAATTATTTTGATTGAATCGTCTATTGCATTGCACTATCCTCTTCGGCCTGTCGAATGTTTTGGAGCACCGCAATGCAAGCGCAAGGACTATACGATCCACAAAACGAACATGACGCGTGCGGCGTCGGCTTCATCGCCCATATCAAGGGGCAAAAAACTCATTCGATCGTTGAGCAGGGTCTGCTGATCCTGAAGAATCTTGATCACCGTGGTGCCGTCGG
>CAZXRS010000028.1:0-14488 GCA_964642635.1 uncultured Bifidobacterium sp.
GGCGCCTGTGCGTTTGCAAGCGATGCTCGATAGACTCGCCAATGAACATGCAGCGATTGCCGAAAAAATGGCGCTGAATTTTTCGGTTCGATCCAGTGTGTCGATGTCATCGACGGTCGTAGCCGATGCCAGAGCGCTGGAGCGTTTGCTGCGCAACCTGATATCCAATGCCTTGCGACACACCCATCAAGGTGGAGTTCGGCTGACCGCACGACCGCGTCATGGTGGCGTGGAGTTGCGGGTAATCGATACCGGTGTTGGTATCGAACGCCTTCATCATGAGGCTGTTTTCCGAGAGTTCATGCAAATCAAGAGTCATGAGCCTAAGCGCGAGCAGGCACACCTGTTCGGGAACACCTTTGGTCTGGGGCTGGCGATTGCGCAGCGTCTGGCGCAGAGAATGGGTAGCGAGATTCATGTGCACAGCTGGCCCGGCGTGGGCTCGGTATTCTCACTCTGGCTACCGATAACCGAGGTCGCGCCGCTAGCCGATACTCCGCCCAATAAACTGGACGCCTCCCAAACGGCCGCCATGGATGATCTATTGATCGTCCTCATCGATGACGATATCAAGGTGCTCGAATCGACTCGCCGCCATCTGGAATCTTATGGAGCGACTGTGATTGCCGTACCCGATGGCGCATCGGCACGGCGCGAAACCGCTCAGCTGGCGCGTGTGCCTGATGTGCTGGTTTCGGATTACCGGCTGCAGACAGAAACTGGAGTGGACGTTATCCATGCGCTGCGCGAGGAATTTAACCAAGACATACCGGCGCTGATCGTTACCGGCGAGAGCAATTCGGAGCATTTGCGGCGGGTTGCTGAGTCGGAGTTTCCGGTGCTGTTCAAGCCATTGAAAGCAGAGTCGCTGGTCGCAGCCATTCGTGCTGCTGCCCATCACAACACAACAAAGGAGAAGTCGTCGCATGACTAACGTCGATCAGCAAGCGTTTTCGCTGGAGATTTTCGAGAATGCTGCTTATTCCCGTCAGCACGAGCAGGCCGCGCGTGAGCTAGCGAAGCTGCTCGACCTGTTGAACCGGAATTACGGCTCCCTGCGGGAGCAGTTCTCGGTACGTATCTCGGCGCTGCTCGATAGCAGTGAGCTCGATACCCATATCGTCACGCGCATCTGTGCAGCGATCACGGCACTGTTTTCTGATCCTGATTTTCATCTGTCCGATACCGGCTATACGCATATGGTGTCGTGGCAGCGCTGGCTTGCGGCCTTGTTTGCCGCGAGTCCTTTCCGCAATACCGATCACATCATCCGTCTGCTCAATATGGATGGTCTGGGTTCTGATCAGCTCAAGCTCGATGAACGATCTGTACTGAAGTTCGGCATGCTGTACTCGCCGGAATCCGAGATCCCGGTAGATCTCGATGCCTTGTGGGCTTACAACAAAACACTGACAGCCTGTCTGTGCTTCGTACTAATGTCGCCACGCTTTCTGGGGTCGCCGGCTGCGCATGGCAAGCGAGAGGTACTGCTGCAATGGCTGCCTCCGCGTCTGGAAGAACTGGAAGATCTGGGCGCACTGCCGCTCGGCATTCTGCATGATGTTTACATGCATTGTAGCTATGCTGATTTGCCGTCACGTCATGCGATCAAAGCGCCCATCAATCAGCTGATCCGCAAAAAGCTGTTACAGCTCGGCCTGTCGGATCGGGATGTGAGCAAGAAAGCCGAAGCGAAACGCGACAAGCCTGTGATGATGGTGGCACTGGAATGGTTCTCCGCAGAGCACTCGATTTACCGTACGCATTCCTTGTCCATGCAGGGATGCCGAGAACATTTTCATCTGGTCGGACTGGGTGATCCAACGACGGTCGATGCAGCAGGCAAGGCAGTCTTCGATGAATTTTTTGAGCTGCCCGCAGGAGATGCGCTAGCGGCAACGCTGCGCATACGCGAGGTGGCCGAGGAATTGAATCCGACTGTGCTCTATATGCCCAGCGTTGGTATGTTCCCGATGACGCTGTTTGCAACGAATCTGCGACTCGCGCCATTGCAACTCGTTGCACTAGGCCACCCTGCGACAACACGTTCGGAGTATGTCGATTTCATCGTTGTCGAAGAGGATTACGTCGGCGATCCTGCCTGCTTCTCTGAGAAGCTCATGCGTCTGCCGTCGAATGGTATGCCTTACCGTCCTTCCGCAGCCTACGTCGAGAAGAAGGCGGTCATACGCGAACATCCGGACACTGTGAAGATTGCCGTAGCGTCGTCACTGATGAAGCTCAATCCAGGCTTTCTCGGTGCCTGCCGCGCGATCGCCGAGCGTTCGCCGGTGCCAGTGCAATTTCATTTCATGCTGGGATTCGGTCAGGGATTTGTTTTCCTGCAAGCGCGTAATCTGGTGAAACTGTATTTGCCGGATGCTGTGATTCATCCGCACCAGCCCTATGAGCAATACATGTTATCGATCGCTCAGTGCGACATGTATATCAATCCTTTCCCGTTCGGGAATACCAACGGCATCATCGACATGACGCATCTGGGTCTGGTCGGCGTTTGCAAGACCGGACCGGAAGTTTTCGAGCACATCGATGAGGGCTTGTTCCGGCGTATGGGACTACCGGCTGAGCTGATTGCGTCTTCGGTGGATGAGTACGTTGATGCCACCATTGCATTAGCGGTAGATCATCAGCGTCGTCATGACTTGCGAAAGCAGTTGATTGATACGCACGCTATCGACCGAATCTTTGTGGGCGATGAGTTGGCTTTTGGTCAGCAGCTGAAACTGATGGTGGATGAGCGCGCTCGGCCTAGCCGTCGAGGGAAATCCCAGAGCTAGTTGGGCATCGCCAGACCGTATTTCTGGGCAGCCAGCACCGCCTGAGTGCGGTTCACAACGCGAAGTTCGCGGAAGATGGCACTGACATGGGCCTTGGTGGTGATTTCCGCCATGCCCAGTGCCGCCGCGATATCGCGATTGGATTTTCCTTCACACACCAACCTCAGTACCTCCAGCTGTCGCTCGGTGAGGTGTATCGCCTGGCGCTCGTCCACCTTCTTTGCGCCGTCTTGCGTAATCCATTTCGCTTCCGGCGTCTCATCATCCAGCAGGCTGCGCACCGATTGGCTTAATGCCTCCGGCGGCGCGGCTTTACTGATGAACAGTCGCGCGCCGGCGCTGAGGCAGGTGCTGACCTGAACGAAATCATCACTGGCTGAGATGATGCCCAGCGGGCAGTCGGGGAACTGTTCAGTGATACGGACTGCGGCGGCCACACCCGTCACGTCGGGCAAGGCAAGATCGAGCAGCACAACCGGGTGTTCACCCTGCTTGCGCGCTTTTTCAATGGCGGCGCAGCCTTTCTCGAGAGTGGGCATGACCACAATAGGATGCTCTTTGAATTCTCTGCTGAGCAGAGCCTTCAGCGCTTCGCTGTAGAGCGGGTGATCTTCGATGATGATGATGGAAGCGGTGTGGGTCGAAACCATGTTGCGATAGGCTAGATCGGGGAAGGGGGTTGTCTGAATGAGAACATTCACACCTTAGTATGACAAGGATACCCGACTCAGCCCCATTATTGGCGTTATTATTCTTATACTTTATTGACAATACTAAAGTATTGTGTTGAACTGCGGAGGTTCTAGGACTCCGTAGAAAGTGATCCTTCGATGAATGGCTCCGCCGTAAAACTATTGATCACCAGCCAAAAAGGCGGTGTTGGGAAAAGCACGCTTGCAGCAAATTTGGCAGCGTATCTGACCCATGTCGATGAACGAAAAACCGCGCTGCTGGATTTCGACCACCAGGCAACGTCGAGCAAGTGGTTGCGCTCAGCATCGAATAGTAAAGTTCGCGTAGAAAATCATTCTCGCTCAGGGCCGCAGCCGCTGGGCGTGATGGCGCTGAATGCGGCGAGTGCAGTGCGACGCGCTGCGGCTAATCATGACGTCGTCGTCGCCGACCTGACCTGGCATGATCTGCTGCCCGCCGAGTTCCTGTTCGATTTTGATTTTGTGCTGGTGCCGTGCTCTCTATCAAGAATTGAAATCGACAGTACGCTCGATTTTGTCGGCCGGCTGAGTCATGTGTTCAAGTCGCAGCGTCGTACGCCGCCGAAGCTGATCATCGTTCCCAGTGCGATTCGTAACATTGACGATTACCACGCGGTGATGGGGCGCTATTTCAATTTTGAATTCTTCCTTTCACCTCCTGTGGTGCACAGTGAAAATGCTCAGGATTCGTTTTGTGATCGGTTCCTGTATGCCGACCGCCAGAGCGAGGTGAGAGACAATTTCATGGAGTTTGCCCGCTCCGTATCGATTCAGCTGGATCAGGTGGTGGGTCAGGTGCGTAGGAATAAGGCTTCAGTTGCTGCCCCAGTGCGTGTGACTCCGCGGGGCGATTCGCCAGTGCTGGATCGTTTCCTGCAAGAGCGTGCGAAAGGTCAGCAGCCCGCTGCAGACATGGTGCCTAGAAATGCACAGGGATCGAGGGTGATTCCTGGCTTCCTTCGCTCCGTTGTTCAGCGCAATGCCAATTCTTAACGGTGCAAAACCCCTATGGCTGAATTTTCTCTGACATCCATTCTGAATAAAACTCCGTCGTTGATTCCAGACATGCTGACGTCGACCAGTTTCGATATTGAGGGCACGTTCGCTGAAGCGGAACAAGCGGTGACAGTCGCTAGTCGCATGATCTCTGCCGGCGCCGATATTCAGCAATGTGTGCCTGAACTGTTTAAGTTTTTTAAGGCGCAAGGAGAGATTGACGCATTCGCGGCTCGGGAAAAAGCCAATTTCATCGCTTCTGATAAGAAAAAGGGTCGTCGCAGGAAGTCATCCGCCGAGGATGAGTTCATGGCGATTACCCGTGCCAGGAAATTGCAGGAGCTCGAGACCAACATCAAGGATCTCTTGATCTACTCCGGTAATTCGGACATTTACAAAGAGATGTGCGCAGTGCGCCAGGAAATTTTTCTTGATCGCGAGCATGAGCGAATCGAAGAGATCAAAGAGCAGGAGCGCATCCGTCATGAAAAAGCCCGTCTGCGGGCCAAGCGGATTCAGCGCATCGAAGACATCGTCACCTTGGCTCTTGGTGGTGCCGTGATCGGCGGTATGTTGTACGGTATCTGGTGGATGTTCTCGTTGGTGCTGACAGCGCCGAAATAAATCGGGGTCAGCGCCTGTCTGTAAGGCCCCTAGCGCCGATCCGGCGTTTATTTACCCGAAGCTCATAGAGAAAAGTTAGAATTCTGTACAGAATTTAACTTTATCCCGCTAAAGCGCTGTGCCACTCGCAGGCCAGAATGCTTGCGCTGCGACTGGGTCTCGTTCACTCGTTGCGGCGCGAAAGCAGGGTGTCGAGAGGGCTGCATCATGCGTGTTGCGTTGTTTGGAGCCACCGGAACCATAGGGCAGGCGACCGCAAATTTTCTCCTCAGTCTGGGTCATGAAGTCATCTGTCCGGTGAGAACTGGCGCAGATGTTCGCGGCAGGCCCAACGCCCCCACGGTTCAAACGCTGCTGCCGGGCGCTGATCTCCGCAGGGTTGATAACACGCTGCCTGCGGGCGTGCCGCCGGATTTCTTCCGGCGCGAGCGTATCGATGCAATTGTGTCTTGCCTCGCTTCTCGCACTGGCTCGCCGCGCGACGCTTGGGCGGTGGACTACCAAAGGCACAGCGCGATACTGCAGCTTGCACACACTGCGGATATCAAACACTTCATTCTCCTGTCCGCGATTTGTGTGCAAAAACCTTTGCTGGCGTTTCAGCAGGCCAAACTAGCCTTCGAACAGGAGTTGATCAGCTCAGGCCTGCGATACAGCATTGTCCGACCAACTGCATTTTTCAAATCGCTGTCGGGCCAACTACGACGCGTTCAGCAAGGCAAGTCTTTTCTGTTGTTTGGTGATGGCCGTCTTACCGCATGTAAGCCCATCAGTGATCACGATCTCGCGCAGTTCATCGCGAGCTGCCTGACCGACACTGACAAGTACAACCGTATCTTGCCCATCGGTGGCCCCGGAGCGGCGATTACGCCGATCGAGCAGGGTGAGTATTTGTTTAAGCTGACAGGTAAGGAACCGCGTTTTACCCATGTGCCGGTGGCGATGCTGGATGTGATTATTCATGTGCTGCGCGCAGGCGGATGGTTGGTTCCTACACTAGCCGACAAGTCAGAGCTCGCCAAGATCGGTCGCTATTACGCGACCGAATCGATGTTGGTCTGGAACCCGGTTTCATGCAGATACGAAGCCGACGCGACGCCTTCGTTTGGCACCCAGACGCTGTTCGACTATTACCAGCAACTCGTGTCCGGCGAAGCGCAGGTGTCACTGGGTGATCACGCGGTCTTTTTCTAGCGTTCTATGATGGGCTAGCCCGATCTCACGGCAACGACTGAGCCCGAGGCCGTCTATATCGCCGCGAGGAGAGGCATCCGCGCGAGAGGATCGATCGAACGCTTTAGCCTAGACGTCCGAGTACGCCTTTCTGTTTAGCTGGCATCCCCAGTTTCAGCACGATGCTCAAGCGATTTCTTCTTGGATCTTACGGCTATGTAATCGATAAGATTATTAATCAATTATCTTTCGGTGCCTGTGGAGGCCCACTCTCGTTGGCACCTCGATTACAAATGCGTAATCAGCGTGAAAACCTACTGACATGAGTTAAGACTTGGGTTTCACTATGACCTTTCAATGTGCCGAGCTATTTAAGATCATTTGACATGACGACGGTCCTGCTGAATTCCTATATAAAAAATCCTGACTTCGAGGTCATGCTGCATCAGATTCATGAGGTCGTATGCAGCAATGATCTGGTGAAGCATTACTTCGTGCTTGCAAAAAAGAGCGTGGTGGTGCAAGACATTAAACGCTATAGCTCGTACCTCACTCCGAAATCCTCGCTGGAGTATCACCGTCCGCCGTCCCCGACGGCTTCGGTGGACATTCAGCTGCCCGAGTCGCAGTTCATGGAAATCAACCAAATCATTGGACGTGTATGTCTAGAATGGAAGGTGAATCCAGAGCATGTGGCGCAACTAACGCACGAGATTCTTGAATTGATCGAGGAGTCGCGATCCCAGACCAACGATACGATGTCGTCCAAGTTGGATGCCAAGGAGGTTAGCGTCGATAAGATCCAATACTTCCTCAAGCGTTACAGGATTTCCTCTGACGTTATGCCTTCTAAAGCCATTATGGCCGAGCGTGGTTTGGCCCATAAACTCTGGCTGCGTATCGATCGTGAGCTGCGGCAGTTGCAGATCGAGGGAAGAATCGCAGTGTCGGATGCAGCATTCGATGACCAGATCGATGAAATCATGGAGCGACAGGCACGAAGGGATAGCTTTATTCACCTCAAGCCTGAGCAAGACGATATGGGCCGACATCGGCTGGTGGCCCGACATTCGCTGCCCTATGAGCACGGCATCCCCATGCGCCTGTTCGTACGCTGCCTCAGCCGATTCAGTATGGAGCTTGATCGGGTTCATTCGTCGGATAAGGATCGCATCCTGAGGCCGGCCTGAACGGTGAGTTATACCGCCTACTCGCGGCCAATCGCTGTCCCTCATCGAAATCTGCTGCCATTCATGGTCTAATCCGTCATTAACCCGCGGATTTCCCATGCAAACCCTGCTCATTGTTTATGATGGTGCGTGTCCGTTCTGCAGCGCCTATGTGTCGTTGCTACGACTGCGTACGACGTTCACCGTCGAGTTGCTCAGCGCCCGAAGTGACGATGCACGCATTCTGCGCTTTCGCGACAGTGGATATCGGCTCGACGAAGGTATGCTGGTTGTTATCGATGGCATCGTGCATGTCGGCCCTGATGCGATGAACGTGTTGGCCTTGTTATCCGAACCCAGTGGGGTCTTGAATCGCTTGCAGCGTTCCGTCATGTCCAGGCGCTGGTTATCAAGTTTGCTGTATCCCTGGTTGCGGGTTGGCAGGCGGTTGGCACTGTGGTTGCGTCGCGTACCGCTCATCGAAGCCGCGAAATAGTAGCGATGATTCGACTTATCCTGATATCGGTACTTATGCTGCTAGCCGCGTGTTCCTCGGTCAGCATCAACCCGGACGGTGAGGCTCGCTACCGTTACAGCACGTTCAATTTCTCCGGCGCCAGCTGGGCTGCTCAGAAGCACCACTGTGAATCGCAAGGCAAGAAGCCGCGTCACCTTGGCACCGATTGCGGTTTCTGGACCTGTGTCAGCCGCTACGATTGCGAGTCGGCGCAGTAGCTGCGCGTCACCACAGTGTCGCGCAATAGATGATGGCGGGGAAGCTGACCATCCATGCCCACACGAATCGGTTCAGGCCAAAGAAAACGAATACCAGAAAGTGAAACAGCAGCGCGACAGAGCAAAAAGCGATCGCAAACGCGGGACCCAGTAACGCCAGCGGCACCGCGCATTCCCACAAGATGAACGCCCATGAGCACGTGATCGCGACGGCGCGGCGACGGAACACACTGTCGGGCGAGAGCGGCCCGTGCAGTCCACCGTCAAGAAAGTAGGGTAGCGCAATACCGTACCGCCACTCGAAGGAGAATAGTTTGATGGCGCCGGAGATGAAATACGAGGTCATCGCGTGCAGGCACACGTAGCCCAGCCCAGCCTGCCAGGCTAGCACCGGGTCGACGATGTGTTGGGCCCAGTGCGCGATCATCAGGCCGGTTAATGCGATGAGCGTCATAAAATCGCTACCGCCATTGAACGCGCCGCGCCAGCGGATCAGTAGCACTATCGAGCTGAAGAAGAGCAGCGTCGCGCTGACGACGCTGCTGCCAACATAAAGACTGGCCACCGCGCCGAGTCGAAGCACCAAGTGGGCGCTGTGTACCCGATCGCTATATAGCCAGTCGAATAGCTGGCGAATCGGTGCCGATGCATGCGCGATATCGCCGCGTTGTACGGCCCAGCTCCATACGGCATCAGAACGCTGCGCTGGCCGCAATCGAAGAAACTCGACGGTCTGGATGAGCAGGCTGGTCGCCAGCAGGCATTCGAACGCGCGTATAGCTAGGTAGAGCGACTGCATCTCAGCGCTCCAGCACGGGTGAAATCAGGATCGCCATATCCTCGGTGGGGGTCTGCAGCGGCGGTACCTGCCTGACCGCGAATTGCCAGCGTTGACCATCGCGCCCCTGCGCAGCTAGCCATTCGCGTGCGAGCCGCATCACCAGCTGGTAGCTCACGAGTTCGCGCGCGTCCTTACCCTCGGGCAGGTACTGGATGTCGAACGCCAGATGGTCGACCAGATTCTGCTGCGCTAGCAGCAGATTATTGAGCGGGTTGTGGGCGAGGTTCGCCAGTGAGAAAGGCGCGCGCGGAATGAACATTTGCCAGTCGCCCCATTCGCCCGCTGGGTCTAGTGTGCGAATGAACAGCCGTGGCTGATGGCCGAAGCCGTGATAGAAGCGCCAGTTCGGGAAAAAGCCGCGTAGCAGATAAAGCCAGGGTCCGGTCACCTCGCGTCCGCGCAGCACCAGGCTGGCCAAAACGAAGGCGAAATAGGCCGCTACCACCAGCAGGCTCAGGGTCTGGACGTGTGTCACGGATTGACTTCGGTCAAAAATATTGCAATATAGAAATTCTAACAGCCCGAGGCCGCCCCCTGACTGGGCGCAGTCGATTACACTTGCGGCTGTTTTGGAGGAGGTTGCTGATGGATTTGGCGATGATCGAAACACGCCACTGGGTATTGCTGGTCTTTATCGCCTCGGCGCTGTACGTGCATTTCCGTGGCGCGGTGCGATTCGGGCTGGTTCGTGCTCTGTTTGATTTCACGGTGTTGCTGGCACCGGTGAATGCCCTGATGTACCTGTTTTCCCGTACCCGGCAAGTGCCGTTTATTGATCAGCGCGAATTTCCTGAAATTCAGCTGCTGAACGACCATTGGCAAACCATACGCGACGAGGCGATGTCGCTGGCTGAGGGTGGACAGATCCAGGCAGCGCACGGCTATACCGATCTCGGATTTAACTCGTTTTTCCGCACCGGCTGGAAGCGTTTCTACCTCACTTGGTATGGCAAGGAGCTCCCGTCGGCGATGGCACAGTGCCCGAAGACCCTGGCACTGCTGAAGCAGATACCCGGCATCAAGGCGGCGATGTTCGCCTCGTTGCCGCCGGGTGCGACCCTACAGCGGCATCGTGATCCCTACGCGGGCTCACTGCGCTATCACCTCGGGCTAGTCACGCCTAACGATCCGAATTGCTTCATCGAAGTCGACGGCCAGCATTACTACTGGAAGGATGGCGAGTCGGTGATGTTCGACGAGACGTACATCCATCATGCGGCGAATAACACCCAGCAGCAGCGTGTGGTGCTGTTCTGCGATATCGAGCGTCCGCTATGGACGGCGCCGGTGCGCTGGTTCAACCGGGTATTTGCGAAGTATGTGCTGGGGGCTGCCTCATCGGCGAACGTCGAGGGTGAGGGTATCGGCGGTCTGAATCATTTCTTCAAGGTGTTTTATCAGGTGCGCTTGCGCTCTAAGCAGCTGAAGTCATCGAACCGCACGCTTTACTACGTGAGCAAATGGATTGCCATTCTTGGCCTGCTCTGGCTGTTGTTCTGGTGAGGGCGCGACGATGAAGTATTTTTTCCGCTGGGTGACGATTCTCATGCTGTCGCTGCTGGCAAGCACAGCGCATGCCGAATGGAAGCGTGTGGTCAATGGCGATCGTGCGGAGTTTTATATTGATCCGGCCACCATCCGTAGCAAGGGCGACCAGCGCGAGGTCTGGAGTGTGATCAACTATCACAACCCGCAGCAGATGCAGAACGGACGTATTTTCCGGTCGATGCGCGCGATGCTGCAGCTTGAATGCGCGACCCAATATGCGCGCGGTATCCACGGCACTTTTTATGGTGGCGACATGCTGCACGGCGAAAAAATCTCCGAGATGGGCGCGTTGCCGCCTTGGGAGCCGGTGAAAGCTGGTACACCGATGAAAGACATCCTCGACCTTGTCTGCCGCTCGTGACATCACCGGTGGCCTGCGCTGGCACTGGCGCGCGTTTTGGCGTCGTCGACGTTGGCATGAGACGACGAGGCTGATCGCCGAATGGCTGGACAGTACCCAGCCAGCGTCTGAGCATCTGCTACTGATCGGCGGCAGCGCTGGCTGGATGATGTCCAGCCGCTGGCTGCAGCGCTTCAAGCGCGTTGATCTGATCGATCTTGATCCTTATGCCTCCCGTCTGTTCCGATTCAATCACGGCCGTGCGCTGCGCGAATCGGGTACCGAGTTGAACTTTGTGCAGGCTGATGGCATCGCTGGCCTCGATGCGATGCTCGAAGCGCATCCGCAGGCGACACTGTTTTTCGATAACGTGCTGGGCCAGCATCTGTATCGTGTGCGCTCGATTGAGCGCGCAGAGGCCGATCTGGCCGGCATCGCCAAGCGCCTGTCAGGGCGTGACTGGGGTAGTGTGCATGACCTCTTCTCGGGTCCGGCTAATCCAATGGCGCTGCCCGCCGCTTGTCAGACCGCTTATGACGCGCTGCGTGATGCCGACGGCCTGGTCGTCGAGGGACTGCGCGGAACGCCTCTGCACAAGCGGCTGCTGGCGCAAGTGGGCGGACAACCGGACTGGATGGATCATGTGACTGCGGAGCTCTTCCCGGTCGGCACCCGTAGCCGTCTGATTGCCTGGCCCTTCCTGCCTACGTATGCGCACTGGCTGCAGGCGGGCTGGGTATCCGGTAAACCGCTGGGCAAGGGCACCAGGGGCTGAGGCTCAGGTTTTGTGATGAAGTGTCGATATCCGAATATCGCTAGAATTCTGCCTAATGCATTGATCGCCATGCGAAACGACCTGATGAAACCTTCTGTTCTGGCCCTGCTGATCGCCGCTTTCCTGGCGGCGCCTGCCTACGCAAATGACCCCGGCCATGGTCCCGCTGCCGCTGCGCCGCGCCCGCCATCACCTGGCGCCACGTACAAACCGAGGCATCCGCTGTGGGAGTACGAGGGCGAGAGCGGACCGATGAAATGGTCTGAAGTTGACCCCAAGTTCCGCGCCTGCAATCTCGGCAAACGCCAGTCGCCGATTGATATCGATACATCGACCGCCGAGAAGGGTGGGCTGAAGCCGATCCAGTTCAATTACGCTGCGGGTCCGGCGGAGATCGTGAACAACGGCCATACGATTCAGGTGAATTTATCCAAGAGCGGCAGCGCCCGCTTCGAGGGTCTGGAGCACAAGCTCGCGCAATTTCACTTCCATGCACCGAGCGAGGAGAAGCTTGACGGTATGGCGACGCCGATGGTGATTCACTTGGTGCATCGCGCCGGCGACACACGACTCGCGGTGGTCGCGGTGTTCGTCAAACTGGGCAAAGAGAACAAGACGCTCAAGCCAATTTTCGATCAGCTGCCTAAGCTCGACGGTGCCAATGTGAATCTGGAGAGCTTCAATCCGGCCACCTTGATACCGGCTGACCCCACCTACTATGCCTATGTCGGTTCGCTGACCACGCCGCCTTGCACGGAAGAGGTCAAGTGGCAGGTGTTGAGACAGCCGATCGAGATCTCCTACAAGCAGCTGGCAGCATTCAAGGCCTTGTTCAAGATGAATGCGCGTCCGACGCAGCCCTTGAATGGTCGTCGCGTCCAGGTCTACGCCGAGTAGGTCTGCCTCGAAAAAAAAACGCCGCTGTTTATAGCGGCGTTTGTAATTGGAGAAGCGATAAAGATTCGCTTCAGATTTTTTCCAGTGACTGGTGCAGGCGTAGCAGCTTTTCTTTCAGCGCCGGATTCGATTCCATCACGGAGGCTTCGGCCGCCAATTGCTTACGCGCTGTTTCAGCCGATGGATCAGGTGCGGGTGCTTGTACGGTCTGCGGGTACATCATCCACACGGCTGTGAGGGCCAGCGTTGCAGCGATCCAGACAATCCAGAGGCTGCCGGCAGGCAGGTTGCCCAGTTGAGCCATTTCCCTGAATTCAGCGATCCAGCCGGTCCAGTCCAGTCGCAGCCACCACAAACCGTTTTGCTGAGTCTTGCACGTCCATGCGAAGGTCAGCAGCAACAGCAGCCAGTTCAGCGCGAGCAGCAACGAGGGCAGGCGGGCGCGCAGCTTCATCGCTGGTTTAGGATTTGAGCGCGCTGCTCAGCTTTTCGCTGAGGGACTCTGCGATCTGCATGCGCAGTTTGGACGTCTCGTGAATCTCTTGTTCGCTGCGGTAAGCGTTGCTCACCAGTTCAGCCGCCAGATTACGCACGCCCTCGATCTCGATCTGCAGCGTGCTGATTTTTTCTTCCAGGGCCTTCTTTTCCTGCAGCTTGCCGCTGATCAGGCGGATCGCCGCATTGACCTGTGTCCAGGCTTGGAGGCGGGGGTCGCTAATCTTCAGACTTTCGAAGACTTCCTGCATGGAGTCTCCGATATCGACCAGCGCTTCCATCGGCAGTTTATCGATGGATGATTCCGCGGGCTCTGCCGGAGCAATATCCAGTTTGATATGTTCATTAATTGAGATAACCTGACCAGCAGCTTCGCTCCATCCGCTTTGCGGTTCAAACCGCATCATCGTTGGCTTAGTTGCGCGTTTTCCCATGGTGTTAAACCTTTAATTAAATTTGATTTAATCAAAAAAACGTTTGGTATTTCGGTCAAGCTTCAATATACTCCGAGTTATCTTAAGGCAAATCTTCCCTTATGGCAACTGTTTATTAAGCAATTGCGATAAAAATCAACGGCTTGCGAGAAAAACGAAGGAAAACTATGAGCAAGGCACTGAAGATCCTCATCACCAGCCAAAAAGGCGGTGTTGGCAAGAGCACGGTTTCTGCCAATCTTGCGGCATATTTTTCTTATATTTCTGGCAAAAAGACCACTTTAATCGACTTTGATCATCAGGCGACGGCCGGAAAATGGGTCAAAAAAGCCTATCCGATCGGTATTGATTGCCAGACCGTTGATTTGCCCAATTCCAAAGGCTCCGGTATTGCGCTGTTGAAGGCGAAAGAGGCGCTGCGCAAGGCGAATGAAGTGCGCGAAGTCGTCATTACCGATCTGACCTGGAATGACGTGCTGCCGCCGGACTTTATGTTTGAGTTCGATCTCGTGCTGGTACCTAGCTCTTTGTCGCGCGTCGAACTCGATAGCACGCTGGAATTCGTGAACCGTTTCTCGTTCATCTTCAATTCCCGCATGAAGAAACCGCCGAAGCTCGTTATCGTACCGAGCCGTGTGGACAATCTGCAGACCTACGAGAGCATCTTCTCGAAGTCATTCAATGCCGGATTCTTCCTGTCGCCACCGGTCATGTACAGCACCAGCGCGAATGAATTCTTCGGTACCGAGTTTTTTGTCATGACGACGAAGAAGGAAATCCGCGAGAACTTCCTTGAGTTCGGTCGCTCGATCGAGCAACTCGGCGAGAGCGAAGCGGATCTGCGTCAGGGTAGCCGTCAGACGCCACTCACGCACAAGGTCAGCGGTTCCATCCTTGACCGCTTCCGTGCGGTGCGCAATGCCGAGGGCGGTGCGCCGGCTCGTTCAGCG
>CAZXRS010000029.1:0-14476 GCA_964642635.1 uncultured Bifidobacterium sp.
CTCCTATACCGAGCATCGGCGCCAATCTGTCATCGCTGTTGTCGAAAGCGCCGGGATTGGTGCCTGACCACTTATTCCAGTGGTATGACGCACCCAGTTTGCCGTACACCGAGAACCCATCCTGGATTGGGAACTTGCCGACCGCTGCAATGAAAATGGCGTCAGAACGAGCGCTCAATGTGTTGCCGGCTGACGGAGCGTAATTAGCTTTGCCGAAATTAATGTAACCAGCTTCAACATCGAAGTTAGGATTAATCTGCATTCCGTAGGCGAGTGACGCTGCGGTAGCACTTTCTTTGCCCCAGAAGTCGATATCGCCGCGCGCCTCGCCAACTCCGAGTTTTACATAGCTTGATGTTGACGTTGATTCTGCCTGCGCAGTGAAAGACGCGGCGAATAACACCGCGAGAGACGCGGCAATCAATGATCTCTGCATGATGAATTCCTGTTCAGTAGAAAGTGAAAAAGATCGGTCGGATTGCCGACCCAGTCCGCGGAGGACGCGCGGATTCTACGGAACAGTGACAACCACACAGCAGCGCGGTTGTTGAAAAAATACGTGTAAAAGCCCGCTTGTTGAGCGGGCTTAAATCTGCGTTATTCCTAGATCAATTGTTTGATCCAGCGCAGGAAAAACGATCAGCGAATAATTTGTCGCCGAGGATATTTTTCAGAAACTATAGATCGCTGAAATCGTGGCTTGACTGATCGTCGTACCCTCCTCTTTGCCAAAATAGGTGTAATCAATAGAGGTTCCCCATTCCTTATTGAACATCCAGCGCGCACCGACACCGGCCATGAGTGAAGTCTTCGTTACGCTCTCGCCGCCGCCACTTGCATGCTTGACGGCGAGCCCCAACTTTCCAACCGCAGAGAGCTGCGAATTGAGTGGCCAGGTTCCGGTTCCCGCTGCGTATAGCGCATTCAGATCGACCTTGAACGGCTGATTGAGAAGGTTATACGACGTAGCACGTCCGAAACGAACAAACCCGCCCTCTACTCCCCATAGCGGATCGAGTTGCACACCGTAAGCCAGCGAAACGCCTGTCAGGTGGGTATCGGGACCACTAGCGGAATCATGAATGTTAGTTCGTCCTACGCCCAGCTTGACATAACTACCCTCGGCCATAGCCGCTAAGGGCGAAGATAACAAAGCGGCCAATAACAGCTTATGGATGATTCTCGACATGCGACTTCTCCTCAGTGAACGCCGACACACGTCGGCACAATCAGAGAAGTAACCAGGACAATGCTGAATATCTGTAAAGCTTGTGTCTGCGCTGTATCAATCAGTGTCGCGCCTATTTGACGCCGTCGCTTAATAGGCCTCTTCCCAAGGAATCGACAGCCGCGCCGCACACTGAATCAATCCGACCATGCTGTACGTCTGCGGGAAGTTTCCCCAGATTTCATTCCCATCGAGCGACACATCTTCCGATAGCAAGCCCAAATGATTACGGCATGCCAGTACGCGATTGAATAACTCACGTGCCTTCGCCTGCTCACCGGTACGTGCGAGTGCGAGTATCCACCACAGTGTGCAGACAGTGAATGCAGCGTCAGGATGTCCGAAGTCATCGGCTTCGTCGTAGCGAAGCAGAAAATCACCGCGCTGCAGACGGTGCTCGACCGCGCGCAGTGTTCCGATAAACCGTGGGTCGTCGGTAGCAAGAAACTGAAACTCGCCCATCAGCAAGAGGCTGGCATCAAGCCGGTCACCGCCGAAGGTGGATACGAAGCTGCCAAGTGCGGGATTCCACGCACCGTCGACGATGGCACTGCGTATGCGCGCTGCCTCGTCTGCCCAGCGCCTTGCGCGATGTGGCAGCTTCAGTCGTGTGGCGATCGATGACAAACGGTCGCAGGCTGCCCAGCACATCAGCACGGAAAAAGTATGCACCCGACGCGTGCCACGTAATTCCCAGAGGCCGGCATCGGGTTGCAGCGCGCACTTGACTGCCTGCTCACCAAGACGTTCCAGATCTTCAAAAATCTGACGTCCGGCTGGTCGCTCAAGACGCGTATCGAAGAATGCATGCGTGCTGGCGAGTACGGCAGCTCCGAATACATCGTTCTGCACCTGACTCCAGGCGAGATTACCGACCCGCACCGGCCCCATTCCGCGAAAACCATCGAGACCGGGCGCGATCCATTCATCCAATGCGGTCTCTCGCCGAATGCCATAGACTGGCTGTAAAGGCATGTCACGTGAGTCCGCGATCACGTCCAAGATGTAACCCAGGTAGTGCTGCATCGTGGCCGTCACGCCCAGCTGGTTTAAGGCATTCACCACGAAATACGCGTCGCGCAGCCAGCAGTAGCGATAATCCCAGTTGCGGCCGCTGTTAGGAGACTCGGGTATCGATGTAGTGACGGCCGCAACAATGGCGCCAGTATCATCAAAGGCGTTCAGCTTCAGCGTGATCGCTGAGCGTATCACCACGTCTTGCCACTCGAAGGGTATGGCGAGATTGCGCACCCAGCGATGCCAGTAAGCTGATGTAGCTTCATAAAAGCTGCGTCCCAGCTCGCGCGGTGCGCCATCAACGGTTTCGTCGGGACCCATCAGCAGCGTCACGCTGTCATGCAGAAAAAACAGTCTTTCTTCGGTCAGTGCTGTGACTGACGCGTCGGTGGTCAATCGCATCGACTGCGATCCACCGTAATAGGTGACGTGGTGCGCACCGCAGCGCGACGCTGCGCGGGTCTGTCCATAATTGATCGCGGGACGCACGCGCAGGCCTATCCGTGGACGACCGGCGACCCGGCGAATCACGCGCACCACCATCGCTGGCGCGAACATGCGTCCATGCAGATAAAACCGCGGCGAAAAATCTGTGACATCGATCACATTCCCCTGCTTGTCTTGCAGACGCGTCTGCAAGATCGCGGAATTGCGCTGGTAGTACTGCCGAACGGTATGACTGTCGTCGAACAGCACATCAATGAAGCCAAAAGCATCGGCGGCATGATTCTTTTCATCAGATCGCAGCAAGCTGCAACATAAAGGATTGCTGTCGAAATGCG
This sequence comes from uncultured Bifidobacterium sp., assembly GCA_964642635.1. Classification (GTDB taxonomy): domain Bacteria; phylum Pseudomonadota; class Gammaproteobacteria; order Burkholderiales; family Burkholderiaceae_D; genus Pernthalerella. The sequence continues at coordinate 3,028 of CAZXRS010000029.1, forward strand.
GATAACACCACCAGACAATGCGGGCGCTTCGATCAACCAGCGCGCTGGTGCGTGAGTTACCGATAAGGCCTAGATCAAGTTGCGTCATGGCTTTCGCGCGGGAAGCCATGTGATCAGGTGATCTAGCAGAAACTCAATGGCCTCATGGTCAGGTATGTACCATTGAGCCGCACTATCGGATGTCTGCCCGACCCGGACCGACAGTATGTTCGGCTCACGCAGCCGGAAGACATCTTCATCGGTCACATCGTCGCCTACATAAATAGCGGCCTCGTTGTTTGCATGGTGCATCAGTTGAAGTACTGCGCGCCCTTTGTCGCCGCTATCGTCGGGCAGTAAATTGAAAATCGCTTTGCCTGCGATAACGCGCGGTGGTGGATGAAGCTGCGTAAACAACGCATCTAATCGCGCGCGCGCCTCTTCGGGATGACGCGCATGCAGATAATGTAAGGACAGCGAATAACCCTTGTTTTCAAGCCAGATAGCGGGATCGATGTCAGCCATGTGCGATACCAACCAGGACTTCCAGTCAGCACAGATGCGCGCCAGTGCCGCATCGGCATCGAGTGCACCGGGTAGGCCCTCAAGCCCATGATTGCCGATCAGGTAGTCAGGTCGGAATGCCAGACGGCGCTGCATGTCTTTTAATGAACGCCCGGTAACGATGCCCAGCGCGGCACGACCTTGCAACACCTCTAGCCGCACCTGTATCGCTACCGGTAGCGTCACCTTGGTGGGATCGGCACCCAGCGGTGCCAGCGTTCCATCAAAGTCGAACAAGCAGAGGGGGGAGCGTTCAGCAAACTGGCGCAACACACACAAACCTTCTTCGGTGAGTAACGGCTTCATGATGCGCGACGAAGGCCCTGCCTGCTATGCGAATGAATCTTCTCGGAGACTCGCTGGCGCCGCCGCAAGCGTGCCGCGTCCAGCAGCATGAGTCCCGCCCACCGATACACATTGAAGTCACGCACCAGCATACGCATGCTGCGCATTCTTTCGCGCTGCTCCGCTTCCGGCATGGTCAGGGCGCGGTGCAGCGCCTGTGCGCCTTGCTCAATGTGATAAGGATTGATAATCAATGCCTCGTGCAATTCACGTGCGGCTCCGGTGAACTGGGACAGTACCAGCACGCCGAGCTCATCATCACGCGCAGCAATGAATTCCTTTGCGACCAGATTCATCCCATCGTGCAGACTGGTGACTACGCAAACATCGGCGGCGCGATAGCAGCGCGCCAGTTGCTCCTCATCGAAATGCTCGATGCGCAATAGAATCGGTGGGGCGCTGGGATTGTCGAATTTTTCGTTGATCGTCAGCGCCAGCTTACGCACGCGTGCATCAAGGCTTTGATATTCATCGAGTGATGAACGACTGGGCGCAGCAATTTGCAACAGCGAAAATTTGCCGACCAATTCTGCATGCTTCTCTAGCAAACGTTCAACAGCCTGCAGGCGTTCGACGATGCCCTTGGTATAGTCAAGCCGATCAACCCCCAGCGCAAGCTGATGCGTTGGCGGAATACCCAGTTCATCGCGCAACTGGCGCCGGCATTGCGCGGCATCGAGCGGCACATCGCTCTCCGGCCAAGCGATGGAAATCGGATAGGGCTCAACTTGTGTCAGTTCTCCGCCGTAGGATATGGTCGACGCATCATGCTCTATGCGAGCTTCGAGATAGCGATCAACCGTGTCGAGAAAATTTTTGCAATGGAACGGCGTATGAAATCCAAGCAGCGTGTTACCGAGCAGGCCCTCAAGCAGTTCCTCGCGCCATGGACAAATGCCGAATGCTTCCGGATTGGGCCACGGTATATGCCAGAACATGATGATCGTGGCCTTCGGTAATTTTTCGCGCACCATTTTTGGTAACAACGCGAAGTGATAATCCTGCACCAGCACCACCGGATCATCACTATGCGCCTCGGTAACCACCGCATCAGCGAAGCGCTGGTTCACAGCCACATACTGTTCCCAATCGGACGACCGAAACACCGGACGAACATGCGCCATGTGACACAACGGCCAGAGACCTTCGTTGGAGAAGCCGTAGTAATACCCCTGCTCTTCTGCATCGGTCAGCCAGACGCGGCGCAAGGTATAGGCAGGACGCTTCGGCGGCACAGCGACACAATCATGCGCATCTACGTTCACGCGGTCGGCAGAGCCGCTGCCATGCGCAATCCAGGTGCCGGAACACGCTCGCATCACCGGTTCTACCGCGGTCACCAGCCCACTGGCAGGTCGCCTGACCGTCATACCGTGCTCCGCCTGCTCGTGGATATACGGCTCCCGGTTCGAGACTACAAGCACCTGATCGCCGGCCAGTTCGTCATGCAGCAATGAGCGCAGCTTTTCAGGTGTCCATGCCTGAGGCGAGTGCTGCTGGACGCGACGCTCTAGCGTCATCTCGTGCAGCATCGCTCGCAAATCACCCACCAGCGGACGAAATTCAGGTGGCGCGCTGACCGTTCCCTGCGATACGTTCTCGCGGCGAATCAGGCTTTTCATCGATTGCACCCAGCCCTGCCAGCTCCAGTGCGCCATCCATGTGCCGAGTGCAGAGATAACGATGAACATCATCAGAAAAACAGCCAACAGAAAATTGCGAAATTCTGTCGTGCGACGATCGATGAACGCCGTATCCTGTGCCAATACCAGCTTGCCTAGCGTGATGCCTTCCTGATCGAGCGGCGCCTCCGCCACCCGCAAGCCTACCGGCGCACTTCCCTGGCAGCTCAGGCCCGGTGGAAATCCACTGCTGTGATAAATCAGTCGACCCGACATGTCGCAAAACGCAATCGCGCGCGTATGCGCATCGCGTACGCTGCGATCGAGCAATGCCTGAATGCTCTCCGTATCCTGCATGCTGATCAAATCCGCCAATGACTCATGTAATGACGTCGCCAGTACTTGCGAACGCGAATCAAGATCGCGCAGAAACCAGCGCTCGGTCAGTTCATCGATCAGCGGCAGCATGACGAGCGCGAACGCACCCAACACGAGTGCGAGAGGAAGCATGAATCTCAGGGATAACTGAAATGGACGCATCGGCCTTGATTTAAGGCGCGGCAACAGAGCGCCGCAGGCTCAATTCGATGGACTGAATTTCAATGCGAAGGTTTCCGCAGCGCAGACTACGCGGACAGTTCGGAGGCAAAGAATGATGCGGCGCAGCGGCGGGCATTCGTTTACCCAACTTGCCTCGGCATTCCTCACAGCGCCTTACAGGCGTCCAATTTGGCTGCTGAATTTCGTTGCACAAAAATCTCAACATGCTGCGACGCACGATTACATGTGCCGCGATAGCGCGCCGGTTGGCTATAGGAAATGTACGACGCCACTATGATTGCGCGAAAAACTGAGGCAAGATGCTTTGGAAAAACTCAAGCCTGTATCTAGAGAGCAGGCTCCCAACCGCGATAGAAAGCCATGGTGGAGACACACAACGCGCCGGCGGATACCTTCCCCCGGCTATTGCTGCTGCACGCAAAAAACCGCCCGGGACAACCCGCCTTTCGCGAGAAAGACCTCGGTATCTGGCAGACGACTTGCTGGGCCGACGTCGCTGACGAAGTCCGCAAGCTCGCATGCGGACTGGCTGAGCTTGGTTTTCGACGTGGCATGAATCTGGCGATCATTGGTGACAACCGGCCTCGCCTGTATATGGCCATGGCCGCCGCCCAATCGCTGGGTGGCGTCGCGGTACCGCTCTATCAGGATGCACCCGCCGCTGACATGGCCTATGTGCTGGATAACGCCGGCATCGACTTCGCCATCGTTGAAGATCAGGAGCAGGTCGATAAATTGCTCGAGGCACGCTCGACGGTGTCGGGACTCTCCCACATCATCTATGACGATCCGCGCGGACTGCGCAACTACACGCAAGCCGGACTGCACGCGTTTGAGGGTGTGCAGGCGCTGGGTGCGGCCTACGATCACGATCATCCGGATTTCTTTAACCATGAGGTGAACACAGGCCGCGCCGACGATATCGCTGTCATGCTGTATACCTCCGGCACCACTGGCCGACCTAAAGGCGTATGCCATTCTCACCGTGCACTGATCGCCACCGGCAACACGCTGGCCGAGTTTGATCAGCTGAGCGCTGAGGACGAAGTGCTGTGCTATCTGCCGCTGGCCTGGGTGGGTGATTTTTTGTACTCGTATGCGCTATCAAATATTGTTGGCTTCTGCCTGAACTGCCCGGAATCACCCGAGACCGTAGGCAGCGACTTGCGCGAAATCGGCCCCACGTATTACTTCGGACCACCGCGCATCTACGAGAACACATTGACGCAGGTGATGATTCGCATCGAAGACGCGAGCGCGATCAAGCGTGCGATGTTCCATTACTTCATGCGAGTCGCGCGCCGCGCCGGGCTCAAGCTGCTTGACGGCAAAGGCGGCGTGTCACTCACTGACCGCTTGCTTTACGCACTCGGTAACGTTTTTGTGTATGGCCCGCTGAAGAATGTGCTCGGCCTGTCGCGCATTCGTGTGGCGTATACCGGTGGCGAAGCGATTGGTCCGGATCTGTTCGATTTTTATCGTTCTATTGGTATTAATCTCAAACAACTGTACGGCATGACCGAAACCTGCGTCACGGTATGTATGCAGCGCTCTGGCGACGTCAAGCTCGATACCGTTGGCAGGCCAATGAATAATGTCGTAGTGAAAATTGCTGACAATGGCGAGGTGCTGGTCAAATCACCAGGTCTGATGGTCGAGTACTACCAGCGACCTGAGGACACGGCCGAGGCTATCGATGCAGAGGGTTATTTTCATACGGGTGACGCAGGCTTCTTCGACGCCGATGGTCATTTGAAAATCATCGATCGAGCCAAAGATGTCGGTCGCATGGCTGACGGCACGATGTTCGCGCCCAAGTACATCGAGAACAAACTCAAATTCTTCCCGTTTATCAAGGAAGCTGTCGCGTTCGGCGATGCTCAGTCCAGCTGCAATGCCTTCATCAACATCGACATGGAAGCCGTCGGTAACTGGGCCGAGCGACGCAATCTGCCGTATAGCGGCTATGCCGATCTGGCGAGTCAGCCGGCGGTGTACCAGCTTATCGCCGATTGCGTAGAAAAAGTGAACGCTGATCTCGCGCATGACGCACTACTATCGAACTCGCAAATCCACCGCTTCCTCATTTTGCACAAAGAGCTTGATCCGGACGATGATGAGCTGACTCGCACGCGCAAAGTGCGGCGTCGTTTCATCGCGGAGAAGTATGCGGTGCTAATCGATGCGCTGTATGCAGGCAAAGCGCGTCAATACATCGAAACTCAGGTGAAGTTCGAGGACGGCCGTCAGGGCATGATTGCTGCGGATCTCGAGATCCGCGATGTGAATACTTTCAGCGGCGCCGGTGTGCGCGAGGCGGCGTGATGGAGAACACACCCCACAACAGCCGTCAGATCGGCGATGTGATCCTCGATCTGCGCAATATTTCTCTGAGCTTCGGTGGCGTGAAGGCGCTGACGGATATCTCGTTTGATGTTCGCGAGCATGAGATCCGCGCCATTATCGGCCCTAACGGTGCGGGCAAAAGCTCGATGCTCAACGTCATCAATGGCGTTTACCGTCCGCAGCAAGGCGAGATTATTTACCGCGGCGAGCACCGCCGTGGCATGGACACCTATGCTGCGGCGAAAAGCGGCATCGCGCGTACCTTTCAGAATATCGCTCTGTTTAAGGGGATGACCGTACTCGACAACATCATGACCGGTCGCAACCTGCAGATGCGCTCAAACTTTTTACTGCAAGCGCTGTACGCAGGTCCTGCACAGCGAGAAGAAATCGCGCATCGGGTGAAGGTGGAGGAAGTTATCGACTTCCTCGAAATCCAGCACATCCGCAAAACCCCGGTCGGACGTCTGCCCTATGGCCTGCAGAAGCGTGTCGAACTTGGCCGCGCGCTGGCGGCTGAGCCGCAGATCCTGCTGCTCGATGAGCCGATGGCAGGCATGAACGTTGAAGAAAAACAGGACATGTGCCGTTTCATTCTCGACGTGAACGAACAGTTCGGCACCACCATCGTGCTGATCGAGCATGACATGGGCGTGGTGATGGATATCTCCGACCGCGTGGTGGTGCTTGATTACGGCAAGAAGATTGGTGATGGCACGCCGGATGACGTGCGCAACAACCAGGACGTGATTAATGCTTATTTGGGGGTGGCGCATTGAAACTACATGGTCATTCGAAGGTCATGGATCCCAGCTTGCGCTGGGATGACGGTTTCATGAACCACACCCTTTCACACGTCGTCCCAGCGAAAGCTGGGACCCATGCCAGCCAACGGCACATCCAGCTATGAACGTAAACTTCTTCTTCGAAGTCCTGATCGGCGGTCTGCTCTCCGGTGTCATGTATGCACTGGTCGCACTAGGCTTCGTGCTGATCTATAAAGCTTCCGGCGTGTTCAACTTTGCGCAGGGCGCGATGCTGTTCTTCGCGGCACTGACCTGTGTGTCGCTGACCGAGTTCGGCTGGCCGCTATGGGTGGCGATTGCGGCGTCGATGGTGATTATGTGGATACTGGGCTTGGCAATTGAACGTATCGTGCTGCGCCCGCTGGTCAACCAACCCGAGATTTCGCTGTTCATGGCCACCATCGGTCTGTCGTTCTTTATTGAGGGACTGGCGCAATTGCTGTGGGGTGCCGAAGTCAAGCGCCTCGATATCGGCATCGAAGACGTGCCGCTCGAAAGCCTGATGAATAGTTTCAACATCCTCGTGTCGAAATTCGAAGTGACTGCGGCCTTCATCTGCGCGCTGCTGGTCACCGCGTTAGCGCTGTTTTTTTCACGCACCAAGATCGGTCGCGCACTGCGCGCAGTCGCGGATGATCATCAGGCGGCACTGGCCGTTGGCATTCCGCTGCAACAGATCTGGGGCATTGTCTGGGGCGTAGCGGGTTTCGTCGCACTGGTTGCAGGCCTCTTGTGGGGTGCGCGCAATGGCGTACAGTTTTCACTGACGTTCGTTGCGCTCAAAGCGCTGCCGGTGCTGATCCTGGGTGGCTTCACCTCAGTACCCGGCGCCATTGTCGGCGGACTGATTATTGGCGCGTCTGAAAAACTGGCCGAGGTTTACATCGGGCCCTTCGTCGGGGGTGGCATTGAAGGCTGGTTCCCTTATGTACTTGCGCTGCTGTTCCTGCTGGTGCGCCCGGAAGGGCTTTTCGGCGAGAAGATTATCCGGAGGATTTGACCCATGCTGTACCGCGAAGCCGGACAATTCAAAAGTACCTACGCTGCCGATAGCCAGATCTTCCCGATCCGGCAGGACAGGATTGCGATCGCGTTACTCCTGGTGGTTGCCTTTGTGCTGATGCCGCAGGTCGCGACGCCGTATTTCTTTTCCGCGATCCTGATTCCTTTTCTTGTGCTGTCGCTGGCGGCACTCGGCCAGAACATCCTGACTGGCTACGCCGGACAGCTATCACTGGGCTCGGCCGCGTTCATGGCCGTCGGTGCCTTCTGCTCGTATAACTTCGTCGCACGCGTGCCTGAAATACCGATTCTTGGCGCGTTCATTCTGGGCGGGCTGTGCGCGGCTGCGGTCGGGATCGTGTTCGGCTTGCCCTCGCTGCGCGTGCGTGGTTTCTATCTCGCTGCATCGACATTGGCCACCCAGTTTTTTGTGGTGTGGGCACTGACGAAAATTCGCTGGTTCTCGAACAACAGCTCATCGGGTGTGATCACGGCACAGCGCATCGACATTTCCGGCGTGAGTTTCGACACCCCGTCATCTAAATATTTGCTGGTGCTATCGATTGTGTGCGTGCTGGCGCTGGCGGCAAAAAATCTGGTGCGGTCCAATATCGGCCGCTGCTGGATGGCGGTGCGCGATATGGACGTGGCTGCTGAAGTGATCGGTATACGTCTGATGCACACCAAGCTACTTGCGTTTGCGGTCAGCTCTTTCTATTGCGGCGTTGCAGGTGCGCTGTATGCATATGCCTATCTCGGCACCGTTGAGCCGGAGGCCTACAGCCTCGATCTGTCGTTCCGCATCTTGTTCATGGTGATCATCGGCGGTCTGGGTTCAATACTCGGTTCTTTTCTAGGCGCCGCCTTTATCGTACTGCTGCCCATCGTGCTGAACTATCTCGCGCATGCACTGCAGATCTCGACGGCGGTGGCATCGAATCTGGAACTCATGGTGTTTGGCGCACTGATTATCTTTTTCCTGATCGTCGAGCCCCACGGGCTGGCGCGTCTGTGGCAAATCGCGAAAGAGAAACTGCGGCTCTGGCCTTTCCCGCACTGAATTAAGCACCCCAATCACAAGGAGGAAAACAACATGAAGCTTTTCAAATCGCTGCTGCTGGGCGTCGCGCTACTCGCGTCGAGCAGTCTCACCTGGGCCGAGGATCAGTATGTGCCTTTGCTGTCTTATCGCGTCGGCCCTTATGGCTCGAACGGAATATCGTTCTTCGGCGCCATGATCGATTACATGACGCTGGTAAATATGAACGGCGGCGTCAACGGCGTGAAGCTGACCTGGGAAGAATGCGAGACGGAATACAACCCGTCGCGCGGCGTCGAGTGCTATGAGCGACTGAAGGGCAAGGCGGCGATTGTTGAGCCGCTGTCCACCAGCATTGCATACGGCATTCTCGATTGCGTCAGCAAAGACAAGATTCCGATGACCACGCTCGGCTACGGCCGCTCTGATGCTGCCAACGGCAAAGTATTCCCGTATGTGTTCCCACTGGTGAGCTCGTACTGGAGCCAGGCAGCGGCGATGGTGGTTTACCTCGGCGAGAAATCCGGTGGCATGGACAAGCTCAAGGGCAAGAAGATTGTTCATCTGTACCACGACTCTGCGTACGGCAAAGAGCCACTGCCGGTGCTTGAAGCTGAGGCAGCGAAATGGGGCTTCGAGCTGGTGAAGATACCGATCACGCCTCCGGGCAATGAACAGCAGTCGCAGTGGCTGCAGGTGCGTCAGGCCAATCCGGACTACGTGATCATGTGGACCTTCGGCGTGATGAGCGCAGTCGCCCTGAAAACCGCGCAACGCAATGGCTTCCCGCGCGAGAAAATTCTCGGCGTCTGGTGGGCTGGCTCAGAAGAAGATACCGAACCCGCCGGCGAGGCAGCTAAAGGCTTCCAGACGATGAGCTTCACGACGCCAGGCGAATTCCCGGTGCTGGACGACATTCGCAACAAGGTCTACAAGAACGGCAAAGGCGCGCTGAAAGAGCTCGATCGCGTCGGCAATGTGATTTACATGCGCGGTATCGTCGCGTCGGTGCTGATGATTGAGGCGATGCGCAATGCGCAGGCGAAGTATGGCAAAGGCAAAGTGCTGACCGGTGAGCAGATGCGCTGGGGCCTGGAAAATCTGAACATCGATCGCGCGCGGCAGAAAGAGCTCGGTGTCGAAGACATGTTCCCGCCGATGAAAACGTCGTGTAACGACCATGAAGGCTCCGGTGCAGTGAAAGTTGTGCAGTGGGATGGCAAGAAATGGTTCGCGATCTCGAAGAACTGGGTGAGCGGCGACCGGGCGCTGGTGCAAAAGCTGTTGGAGGAATCGTCGGCGGCGTATGCGAAGGAAAAGGGTATTACGCCGGTGTGTATGAAATAAGTTCGTTGCGAGTTGTAAGGTGGGCCCCAGCTTCTGCTGGGGCGACGATTTTGAGTACGGCGCACTTAATATCGTCATCCCAGCGCAAGCTGGGATCCATGCCTGAAGATCCACAGCATTCGACCAATTGACATGACTAACCCCTCCATCCTCACCGTCAGCAACATCGAGGTCATCTATGACCACGTGATCCTCGTGCTTAAAGGCGTGTCGCTATCCGTCCCGCGCGGGAAGATCGTCGCGCTCATGGGTGCGAACGGTGCCGGCAAATCGACGACACTGAAATCGATCTCAACGCTGCTGCGGGGTGAACGCGGCGACGTCACCAAGGGCAGCATTGAATTTAATGGCGAACGCATCGACCAGCTGACACCGAACGAGCTGGTAACACGCGGCCTGTCGCAGGTCATGGAAGGTAGGCATTGCTTCGGCCACCTGACCATTGAAGAAAACCTGCTCACGGGCGCTTACACGCGCAAGATTAGCCGCACAGAATTAAAAGACGAGTTGGAGAAGGTTTATCACTACTTCCCGCGCCTGAAGCAGCGTCGCACATCACAAGCCGGTTACACCTCGGGCGGCGAGCAGCAGATGTGTGCGATCGGCCGCGCGCTGATGGCCAAGCCCTCCATGATTCTTCTCGACGAGCCGTCGATGGGTCTCGCGCCGCAAATCGTTGAAGAAATCTTTGGCATCGTGCAAGACCTGAACCAGCGCGAGCAGGTGTCTTTCCTGTTGGCCGAACAAAACACGACCATTGCACTGCGCTATGCGGACTTTGGCTACATCTTAGAAAACGGCCGCGTTGTAATGGAAGGTGCGGCGGCTGATCTCGCGTCGAATGAGGATGTGAAAGAGTTCTATCTCGGTATGTCCGGCGCGGGGCGCAAGAGCTTCCGTGATATGAAGTTTTATCGCCGCCGCAAACGCTGGCTGGCCTGAGGTAAGCATGAACGCACTGTACGACCCACTCGAGTCGCGCGATCCTTCCGCGCGCGAAAAAGATCTGCTGTCCGCGCTGCCCGCTCTGATTACTTCTGCAAAGCAAGCTGCCGGCTGGGCAAAGGTATTGAAAGATGTGAGCCCGCAGGACATCACCAGCCGCGCCGCGCTTGCGCAGTTACCCGTCACGCGCAAATCAGCGCTCAAGGACATGCAGCAGGCATCCATGCCATTTGGCGGATTGAACACGACACCCACCGGAAAACTATCGCGCATCTTCATGTCCCCAGGTCCGATCTTTGACCCGGAAGGACGCGGCGAGGACTGGTGGCGCTACGCACGTCCGCTGCACGCGCTGGGCGCGCGCCCCGGCGACCTGATACAGAACTGCTTTGCCTATCACTTCACGCCCGCCGGACTGATGGTCGAGGGCGGTGCAGCAAAACTCGGTTGCCCTGTGATCCCGGCCGGTATCGGCCAAACCGAAATGCAGGTGCAGGCGATGAGCCTGCTGAAACCAAAGATATATGCGGGTACGCCTTCGTTCCTGAAGATCATCATCGAGAAGGCACTCGAGATGGGTGAGGACATCTCGTCGCTGCAAATGGCACTGGTAGGTGCAGAGGCGCTACCGCCTTCTTTGCGGCAGTGGCTCAACGATCATGGTGTGCCCTTTGTGCTGCAAACCTATGGCTCAGCCGATATAGGCAACATCGCTTATGAAACACTCACCGATGGCAAGGTGAATCCCGGCATGGTGCTCGATGAATCGCTGCTGCTGGAGATCGTTCGCCCTGGCACGGGTGACCCGGTCGCCGATGGCGAAGTCGGTGAAATCGTTATTACGTCGTTTAACCCGGATTACCCGCTGATCCGGTTTGCGACCGGCGACATGT
>CAZXRS010000030.1:0-14395 GCA_964642635.1 uncultured Bifidobacterium sp.
ATCGCAGTCAAAAACTCATTCGGCTTCGGCGGTACCAACGGTACGCTGATTTTCGCCAAGGCCTGATCCTCGATAGCGTCGTGCGAAAGTTCTCCTTCGCACGACGATTTCCTTCTCTTTATACCCGCTGATGTCGATTGCCGTGTCGGCGCTCGTGCGCCCGTCGCGCTTGCTCGCACAATTATCGGTGCTGATGGGTATCCTGCTCATCTTCACATTAACGCTGCTGGAACGCATAGCCGAGGAGCCATGGCATCACGCACTGGCCATTGTTTGCGCCATCGTTAGCGGAATGATGGTTTTGTTCCCATGTCGAAGCAGAAAAGCCGTTCGAATTGATATAACAGGAATCGGGCAAATCCGGTTGGTTGACACTAGCCTCGTCACTGACGCTGCACTGACTCAACCGTCAGGCAGTGCCGGCGAGGTGGTTCAACTGCTGAGGAGCTCGACGTTCTGGTCATCGTTGATGGTACTTCACCTGCAATCCGATTCAGGTCGTACTACAGTCTTGATCATTCTTCAGGACAGTATGGATGACGAGGCATTTCGTTCGTTGTCTGTTGCTTGTCGCTGGATTGCTGCAAAGCGTTTCCGCGATTCGGTGCTGTCTGATGAAATTTCTCCTCGGACTGATTGAACTTTTTGAATTTCACTCAGTCAACGTCTAGGGAAGCGCTGAGAATAAAGCCGAGACAAGGGTAAGCAAATCAGCTCTGCACGAAAGCGAGCATGACGCCACGTACGCGCTCATGCCCTGTGCCTGCTCATCGCCCGCGCTTGATCACTTATCCAGTCTGAACTCGCCATGGATGTCATGGCGGGTCTGCTTTGCCCGCGCGTTGCACGAGCACGAGGAATTGGGGATTGACGACAGAACGCGACATTGATCAGCTATTGGTTGATCGGGTCCAGCATGGTGACAAGAAGGCGTTCGAACTCCTGGTGAGCAAATATCAGCGTAAGCTGATGCGCTTGGTGTCGCGCCTTGTGCGCGATCAGGCTGAGGCAGAGGACGTCGTTCAGGAAGCCTTCATCAAGGCCTATCGTGCGCTGCCACAGTTTCGTGGAGACTCAGCGTTCTACACCTGGCTGTATCGGATCGGCATCAACACAGCCAAGAATTATCTGGTCACGCAGAGCCGGCGAGCTCCGACGTCCACTGAGGCAGATGCAGAGGAGGCGGAAACTTTTGACGACGGGGAACATCTCAGAGATATCAACACGCCCGAGTCCATGCTAGCCACCAAACAGATTGCAGAGACCGTGAATGTGGCGATGGAGGCGCTTCCTGAAGAGTTGAGGATGGCGATCACCTTGAGGGAAATTGAGGGCCTGAGCTACGATGAGATCGCTGACGCTATGGGCTGTCCCATAGGCACCGTGCGTAGTCGGATTTTTCGTGCGCGTGAGGCTATTGCTGAAAAACTCAGGCCGTTGCTCGATACGGCCATCGATAAGCGCTGGTAGCAGCGTGTGATACATGACTTCGAGCTTGCAAACGGCAGGGGACACAATGAACAGTAATGAAAACAAAAATGCACAGATCTCAGCGCTAGCAGATAGCGAACTCGATATTGCGGAAGTGAAGCGACAGCTGTCGCACATGGACGATGCGGCGCGTGTGACATGGGGTCTGTATCACCACATTGGTGACCTGCTGCGTAGTGAAACGAGCGTTGCGATCGTCAGCGAAGATTTTTCCGTGCGCTTTGCTGAGCGTTTCCGCGCTGAGCCCCCGCTACTGGCACCGCAGCGAACGTTGGTCTCACGCTTCCATGTATGGCCTACTGCGCTTGCAGCGGTAGCTGCGACCGGCTTTGGGTTCTTGGTCGCTCCAACACTTTTTCAACCACACGAGTCGCCGACACCTGTGGCCCCATCAGTCACCGCCAGCGTACTTCCAGCGGAGAAGACCTTACTTGCTGACGCTCAGCGTGGCACGGTATCGATCGATGCGCAGGCCGACTACATTCGAATGCACCATGCCGCGTACTCTCCCACTTACGGCGTGGTGCCGGTGAGCCGATCGCCATCGACTGGCAAGCAGGCTGAGCAGTAAGCGCATGTTGCGTGCTGCTTGTCTGTGGCTCTGCTGGCTGGTGGCTGGTTCGGCGCTGGCCGGTACACCCGATGCCGATGGCCTCGCAGTACTGGAACGCGCGCGTCTCGCAGCGCTACGGCTGGATTACCGCGGCATCTATTTTCATCAGAGGGGCCCCGAGGTTGGTAGTACACGCATCGTTCATCGACGCGAGGGTAGCGTCGCGCAGGAAAGGCTGCAGAGACTTGACGGCCCGCCTAACGAAACCCTGCGAAATGGCGACGAATTAACGACCTACCTGCCTGCGCAGAGACGCATGCTCATCGAGCGGGGCGGCGTTCAACCCGGTTTCCCGAGTCTGGTAGCGCTGCGGCGCGAGCAGATCGAACGTCACTACAGTGTTTATCGTTTCGACGGCGATCGTGTCGCTGGGCGTTCGACCATCGCGATCGCGCTTGACCCGCGCGATGCCTACCACTACGGATATCGTTTCTGGCTTGATGTCTCTACCGGTCTGCTGCTGCGCGTGCAGACCATCAGCGAAAAAGGCGAGGTGGTTGAGCAGGTTGCATTCACTGAATTGAAAACCGGTGATATTGCGACGACGCTGCTGAAGCCCGACGTCGGCGATACCCGTGGCTGGCAAGTCGAGCGGATAGCGGCGAGGCCGGTGGACCTGTCAGCTTGGCGCTTGGGCTGGGTGCCGGGCGGCTTCGTGCCGGTGGCCTCGGTGAAGCGCACGGTTGGCGGTACCGCGGGGGGCGGGCGGGAGGTGGCGCAGCACCTCTACTCCGACGGAATGGCTGGTTTATCAGTGTTTATCGAGCCTTGGACGCCGGAGCGCAGCGCGTCGCCGCTGCAGTTGGGGGCACTAAATATGGTCGGCAAGCGGCACGGAAAATTTTGGCTTACCATTGTTGGTGATGTGCCAATGGCGGCCATCCGCAAGGTGGCTGACGCCATTGAATTTGCCGACATTTCCCCCAAATAGAGAATCATGAAAACCTTACAAAGACTGTATCGAAAGTTTTCGGCCGTCGCGCTCGTTGCTGCCGCTGTCATGTTCTCGCCGGCTCTGAGCGTTCTATCGCCCATCCCCGCTCAGGCTGCCGTGCTGCCTGATTTCACTGACTTGGTCGACAAGGTCGGTCCCGCTGTCGTCAATATTCGTACGACCGAACGCGCGAAGCAGATGCAGCCGGGCGCCGGCCCTGAAGACGAAGAAATGCAGGAATTTTTCCGTCGTTTTTTTGGTCAGCCTGGTCCGCGCCAGCAGCAGCCGAACCCGCGCGGTAAGCGGCAGGCACCACAGATGCAGGAAGAGCAGCAGGTGCCGCGCGGCGTCGGTTCAGGTTTCATCATTTCCGGTGACGGCTATGTGCTGACCAACGCGCATGTGGTCGAAGGGGCTGATGAAGTGTTCGTCACGCTGACCGACAAGCGCGAGTTCAAGGCAAAGATCATCGGCTCAGACCGTCGTACCGATGTCGCACTGGTGAAGATCGAGGGCAGTAACCTGCCGCGCCTGACTATCGGCGACTCGGACAAGCTGCGCGTGGGCGAGTGGGTGATCGCGATTGGTTCACCGTTTGGTCTTGAGAACACTGTCACGGCTGGCATCGTATCTGCGAGCGCGCGCGATACCGGTGACTACCTGCCGCTCATCCAAACGGATGTCGCGGTCAATCCGGGTAACTCGGGTGGTCCGCTGATTAACATGCGTGGCGAGGTCATCGGTATCAACTCGCAGATTTACAGTCGCTCGGGTGGCTATATGGGCATCTCGTTCGCGGTTCCGATTGATGAGGCCATGCGCGTGGCCGATCAGCTGAAATCGACCGGCCGCGTGATCCGTGGTCGTATCGGTGTGCAGATCGGCGAAGTGTCGAAGGAAGTCGCCGAATCGCTCGGTCTGCCGCGCGCGCAGGGCGCGTTGGTAGCGCGTGTCGAACCGGGCAGCCCGGCAGAAAAAGCCGGTGTCGAGGCAGGTGACATCATCACCGCGTTCAACGGCCGTACCATTGAAAAGTCTGGTGATCTGCCGCGCCTAGTCGGTGGTACCAAGCCGGGTTCGAAGGGCGTGCTGACCGTGCTCCGCAAGGGCAATAAGCGTGAGCTGCCGGTCGTGATCGCCGAGATGGAGACTGAGCAGGCTGCGAAGAAAAAAGAGGAAAAGCCGAAGCCCGAGCAGACGGCCAATGCGCTTGGACTGATCGTGTCCGATCTGAGTGATGCCCAGAAGCAGGAGCTGAAGATCGATGGTGGCGTCGTGGTCGAAGCGGCAGAGGGGCCGGCCGGCCGTATTGGCCTGCAGCCGGGCGACCTGATTGTTCGCCTGAACAATACCGATATCCGTGACGCAAAGCAGTTCAATGCGCTGGTGGCGAAGCTCGATCCGAAGAAGAGCGCGCTGTTGCTGGTGCGCCGAGGTGATTCTTCTCAGTATGTGCCGGTGAAGCCGGCGGCACAGTAAGTTGGTTGGCTGTTTAATGAGCGGGGCTGCTGCGGCAGCCCCGTTTTTATGGACGACGGTATTTAGAGCGACTGCCTCCACATCGTCATTCCGGCGCAGGCCGGAATCCAGGGGGCTTTCGATATGACTGACAGGCTACTGAATATCACTCCACCATGCCCCATTTCACCCTCTACTCCCGCAGCTGGTGCCATCTCTGCGACGACATGCTGCAGGCGCTACGCGCGCTGACGGGCGATACCGTGCAAATTGACGTGATTGACATCGATGCCGACCCCGCGCTGGTCGAGCGGTATGACGAACTCGTCCCGGTATTGGTCGGTCATCGCCAAGGCCAGCCGCCGGTCCAGCTCTGCCACTACCACCTAGATGCGGCGCAGGTGCGAGGCTTTCTGGGTTTGCCGCCGGTCGAAACCGGGAATTCCCCTCCCGAATCCGGTAAAATGCGGTCTTGAAAACGTTTTAGCCCAAGGCGCTCGCCCGAGCGCTTTTTTTGTATCCGGTTTGTTAATGACCCTTATTCGGAATTTCTCGATCATCGCCCACATCGATCACGGCAAATCAACGCTGGCCGATCGGATCATCCAGCTATGCGGCGGCCTCTCTGACCGCGAGATGGAGGCTCAGGTGCTTGATTCCATGGATCTCGAGCGCGAGCGCGGCATCACGATCAAAGCGCAAACGGCCGCGCTGTCCTACAAGGCGCGCGATGGCAAGACCTACAACCTGAATCTGATCGACACGCCCGGTCACGTCGACTTCAGCTACGAAGTCAGCCGCTCGCTCTCGGCATGTGAAGGCGCGCTACTGGTGGTCGATGCGTCGCAGGGCGTGGAGGCGCAGACAGTAGCCAACTGCTACACCGCGCTGGATCTCGGTGTTGAAGTGGTGCCCGTGTTGAACAAGATCGACCTGCCGTCGGCTGATCCCGACAATGCGATCGCCGAGATCGAAGATGTGATCGGTATCGAGGCCTCTGACGCTGTGCATTGCTCGGCCAAGACCGGTCTCGGCGTTGAAGATGTGCTGGAGTCATTAATCGCGAAAGTGCCCCCGCCCGTAGGGGATCCCGATGCGCCACTACAGGCGCTGATCGTTGACTCCTGGTTTGATAACTACGTCGGCGTCGTGATGCTGGTACGCGTGAAGAACGGTACGCTGCGTCCGAAGGAAAAGATTCTGCTGATGGCGACTGGGGCCCAGCATCTGGTGGAGAGTGTGGGTGTGTTCACGCCGAAATCCGTATCGCGAGAATCGCTGTCGGCAGGGCAGGTGGGTTTCATCATCGCCGGTATCAAGGAACTGAAGGCCGCGAAAGTTGGCGACACCATCACGCTGGCGGCCAAGCCTGCATCGGCACCGCTGCCCGGCTTCAAAGAAGTGCAGCCGCAGGTGTTTGCTGGTCTGTTCCCGGTTGAGGCGAATCAGTATGACGCGTTACGCGACTCGCTTGAAAAGCTGAAGCTCAATGACGCCGCGCTCATGTACGAGCCTGAAGTGTCGCAGGCGCTTGGTTTTGGATTCCGTTGCGGCTTCCTCGGCCTGCTACACATGGAAATCGTGCAGGAACGTCTCGAGCGCGAGTTCGACATGGACTTGATCACCACGGCACCTACGGTGATTTACGAAGTGCTATTGCGCGATGGCACCACGATCATGGTCGACAATCCGTCGAAGATGCCGGAACCATCGAAAATCGAAGACATTCGCGAGCCTATTGTCACCGTCAATCTGTACATGCCGCAGGAATATGTGGGCGCGGTGATCACGCTGTGTACGCAAAAGCGCGGTGTCCAGGTCAACATGAGCTACCACGGCAAGCAGGTGCAGCTGACTTACGAGATACCGATGGGCGAAGTCGTGCTGGATTTCTTTGACCGGCTCAAGTCGATCTCGCGAGGCTATGCATCGATGGACTACGAGTTCAAGGAATACCGCTCTTCAGATGTGGTGAAGGTCGACATGCTGATCAACAGCGAAAAGGTTGATGCGCTTGCGATTATCGTGCACCGCTCGAACGCACCATTCCGCGGCCGGGCAGTGGCAGCGAAGATGCGCGAGCTGATTCCGCGCCAGATGTTCGATGTCGCGATTCAGGCAGCGATCGGCTCGAATATCATCTCGCGCGAGAACGTGAAAGCGCTGCGCAAGAACGTGCTGGCGAAATGTTACGGCGGCGACATCTCACGTAAGCGCAAGCTGCTCGAAAAGCAAAAAGCCGGCAAGAAGCGAATGAAGCAAGTCGGTTCGGTCGAGATCCCGCAGGAAGCTTTCCTCGCGATTCTTCAGGTGGAAGAAAAATAAATGACGATGCAATCAATATTGGGTAATTTCGCGCTGATCTTGCTGCTGCTGACCGCAGGCACCGGACTGATCTGGCTGTACGACCGTTTTCATTACGCACCAAAGCGTCGCCGCATCGCAGAGTCAACGCTGGCCGAGTTTGATGCGCGTCAGGCCAAGCTGGCCGAGACCGGTGTGAAGCCCGATCCCAATGCACGCGCTGAGCTGGCTGAACGCCTTCACCAGCAGCCGACGTGGATCGCGTATACCGGCAGTTTTTTCCCGGTGATCGCGGCCGTGTTCCTATTCCGCTCGTTCATGTTCGAGCCGTTCAAGATTCCCTCCAGCTCCATGCTGCCGACGCTGCAGATCGGCGACCTGATTCTGGTAAACAAGTTCACCTACGGCATCCGTCTGCCGGTGGCCAACGCCAAGATCCTGTCGCTCAATGATCCACAGCGCGGCGATGTTATGGTGTTTAAATTCCCGAAAGACACCTCGCTGGATTACATCAAGCGCGTGGTCGGTGTGCCGGGCGATAAGGTGGTGTACAAGGACAAGCGTCTGACGGTCAACGGCAAAGAACTGTCTTATGAAAAATTGCCGGATTATCTGGACGAAGACCGCCTGCAGTACTACCAGCACTTCCGTGAAGATCTCACCGGTGTCCACCACGAGATCCTGAATGACGGCAAGCTGCCGCCCTATGTGCCCGGCCCGGACGAGTTCCCGCAGCACGAGTTGTGCACCTACGACCTCGAGGGATTTGAGTGCACCGTGCCGGCTGGACATTACTTCATGATGGGTGATAATCGGGACAACAGCCTCGACTCCCGTTACTGGGGATTCGTGCCTGACAAGAATATTGTCGGAAAGGCATTTTTCGTCTGGATGAATCTCGGAAACCTGAACCGTATTGGCGGCTTCGATTGAGGCTGGCGGGTCGAGGCGATTCAATGCTGTGGCGGACAGACAGGGCACAGCGGGGTATGTCGCTGATTGGCTTGCTCTGCACCCTGATCGTGATGGGCGCCGCCGGTTTGATGGTTTTGCGAGCGGGTCCAGGCCTGCTGGAATACTGGGCGATCAAGAAAGCGGTCGTCGCAGCGGCCGCCATGTCCGACACGCCGGCTGAACTACGTGAGAGCTATGACAGGATGGCCAGCGTCGGTTTTATCGATACCCTGCAGGGCAAGGATTTGCGGGTCAGTGGACGCGGTAAAGACATGCAGGTGAGTTTTTCTTATGAAAAGAAAATCCCTCTGTTCGGGCCAACCAGCTTGCTGATCAATTACCAAGGCAGCACTGCCGACGAGGGACAGGAGCAGGCCGTGAAGTAACGGCCAATTCGAATGGATATCGCGCTATTGCAGGAAAGGCTAGGCCATACGTTCGCGAATGCTGCGCTATTGCAGCAGGCGCTGACGCATCGCAGCCATAGCAGTCTGCATAACGAGCGCCTCGAGTTTCTTGGCGACTCGGTGCTGAACTGCGTTGTTGCATCGCTGCTGTTCGACAAATTCAACAAGATCGATGAAGGCGACCTGTCACGCCTGCGTGCCAATCTGGTCAAGCAGCAGTCGCTGTATGAAATTGCGCAGCGGCTAGAGCTGTCGCACTTCCTGCGTCTGGGCGAAGGTGAGCTGAAATCCGGCGGTTTCCGTCGTCCATCGATTCTCGCGGACACGCTGGAGGCGCTGTTCGGCGCTATCTTTCTCGACGGTGGCTTCGTTGCCGCCAATGATGTGATCCGAGCGTTGTACGTGCCTATCCTGCAGACCGTCGATCCAAAGACACTCGGCAAAGACGCCAAGACATTGCTGCAGGAATACCTGCAGGGTAAAAAGATCCCGCTGCCACAGTACAACGTGGTCGCTACCCATGGCGCTGCCCACAATCAGGAATTCGAAATCGAGTGCCTGGTGCCCAAGCTTGATGTCCAGGTCTTCGGCACGGGTGGTAGCCGTCGTGCCGGCGAACAAGCAGCGGCGAAGCTGGCGCTGGAAGCCGTCCATGCAGCGCTGGCCAAGGCACCGGCAGCGCCTAAGAAAACTCGCCAGCGCACCACGCAGCTGAAGCTGGCAGGTATTGCGACCATACAGCCGGACGCTCCGACCGCCGACAAGAAACATAAACCTGCAAAAATATCCGCAGTCAAAGATCAGGACGAGCTGGCGCTCGACACCGAGGCTCCGGACGCAGGTGATCTCAATCAAAGCACATCCGCATGAACACCCCTGATGCTGCCACCGCTTTTCGGTGCGGCTATATCGCGATCGTCGGGCGACCGAACGTCGGTAAATCAACGCTGATGAATAAGCTGGTCGGTGCGAAGGTCAGCATCACCTCTCGCAAGGCACAGACCACCCGTCACCGAATCACCGGCATACAGACGCGCGATAACGCGCAGTATGTCTACATCGACACGCCAGGTTTCCAGACCCGGCACAGCAACGCGCTGAACAAGACACTCAATCGTACTGTCACCACGACGCTGACTGCAGCAGATGTTGTGCTGTTCGTGGTTGAGGCCGGACATTTTGATGAGCCGGATGAGAAGGTCATGCAGCTGCTACCCAATGAGGTGCCAGCTATCCTCGTGATCAACAAGTCTGACCACATGAAAGACAAGGGCGCGCTGATGGCTTTTGCGCAGCAGGTTGCGGCCAAGCGTGACTTTGTTGCGATTGTGCCGGTATCGGCCAAGCAGGGTTTCCAGCTTGATCGCTTGGAAGGCGAAATCCGCAAGCTGCTGCCTGAAGCTGATCCGATGTTTGACGAGGACGATATCACTGACCGCAGCGAGAAATTCCTCGCGGCCGAAATCGTGCGCGAGAAAGTATTTCGTTTCGTCGGCGACGAACTGCCGTATACCAGCACCGTCATCATCGAGAAGTTCGAGCAGGAGGGTAACCTGCGCCGCGTGTTTGCCGCGATTCTCGTCGGCCGTGACGCACACAAGGCGATGCTGATCGGGCAGAAGGGCGCGCGCCTCAAAGAGATCTCGACGCAGTCGCGGCTCGACATGGAAAAGCTATTCGGTGGCAAGGTCTATCTCGAAGTCTGGGTCAAAGTGAAATCTGGCTGGGCTGACAACGAGGCCGGGCTGCGCGCATACGGCTACGAGTAAGTCATGGCCGCTGCTGCCGACACTGCCGTTGCCAGTAAGCCTGCGTCGCGCGCGAAGGCGCCAGAGCGTGAGCATCGCGTCACCGACCAGCCCGGCTTCGTGCTGCACAGTTACCCGTACAAAGAAACCAGTCTGATCGTCGACATATTCGCGCGCGACCACGGCCGTGTGCCCCTGATCGCCAAAGGCGCGAAGCGTCCGCATTCCAAGCTTCGCGGCGTGCTGCAAACCTTTCAGCCTTTGCAGCTGGCCTGGAGCGGTAAATCCGAAGTGCGCACGCTGATCTCTGCCGAGTGGGTCGGCGGGCTACTACCGTTGGAACGCTCGGCACTGTTGTGTGGCTTTTACCTGAATGAATTGCTGGTCAAACTGCTCGCGCGTGATGATCCGCATCCTGCGCTGTTCGATGCCTATGTCGCTGCCTTGAATCAGCTCGCGCATGATGAGCCGCCAGCGATCGTGCTGCGCCAGTTCGAGATCGCGCTGCTGAAGGAAACCGGTGTCGCCGGCAGTTTGGTGGAGTCGGCACAGAGCGGCGAGCGCGTTGAGCCTGACCTGTATTATGTATTCGAGCCTGACCGCGGACCACGCGAAGCGCTAGCGAGTGACACTGCGCCGGTCGTGTCCGGCAAGACGCTGATCGATATGGAGGCCGGTGACTACAGCGATCCTGCGACGCAGCAGCAGAGCAAATTCCTGATGCGCTATCTGCTTGCGCATCACCTCGGCGGCATGACCCTGAATACCCGGCAGATACTGATTGACCTGCTGCAGCTTTAATCTGAAAACGATAACCATGAGCTACTTGAACCCACACGGTACCGTGATCGATCTTGGCGTAA
Source organism: uncultured Bifidobacterium sp. (assembly GCA_964642635.1). GTDB lineage: Bacteria > Pseudomonadota > Gammaproteobacteria > Burkholderiales > Burkholderiaceae_D > Pernthalerella. Next base: position 10,773 of record CAZXRS010000030.1, read on the forward strand.
ACATCGACCACGTCGCAACGCTGCGCAACGCGCGCGGCACTGTCTATCCCGATCCACTACAGGCCGCATTGCTCGCAGAGCAGGCCGGTGCTGATGTGATCACACTACATTTGCGTGAAGATCGCCGCCATATCAAAGATGCCGACGTCGAGCAGATTCGTCCCAAGCTGACTACGCGCATGAATCTCGAATCTGCGATTACCGAAGAGATGCTCGATATCGCCTGCCGTATCAAACCGCAGGATGTGTGCCTCGTGCCCGAGCGCCGTAATGAGGTCACCACTGAGGGTGGATTGGATGTCGTGCGTTTCTTTGATGACGTGAAACGCGCATGCGAGCGACTCGCCCATGAAGGAATACGTGTGTCGCTGTTTATCGATGCCGATGCCGAGCAGATTCGCGCCTCGGCCGAGGCTGGCGCACCCGTCATCGAATTACACACGGGTCGCTATGCCGATACCGAAGGCAGCGAGCAGCAGCAGGAACTCGAGCGCATCCGTGCCGGTGTTGGGGTAGGTGTGCAGCAGGGATTGAAAGTGAACGCGGGCCATGGACTGCACTACACGAATGTGCAGGCGATTGCGGCGATGCCAGACATCGCCGAGCTCAACATTGGACACGCGATTGTGGCGCACGCCGTTTTCGTAGGCTGGGAAAATGCCGTGCGCGAGATGAAGGCCATCATGACACGCGCTCGTCTGGATGCGCTAAAGCGATGATCTTTGGTATTGGCACCGACATCATTCAGATCAGCCGCATCGCGGCGGCGGTGGGCCGTCACGGCGATCGGTTCGCGCAGAAGGTGCTCGGTCCGCAGGAAATGGAAAAATACCTGCGCCGCAAGTCCAAGGTCGAGGCGCGCGGACTACGGTTTCTTGCAACACGCTTTGCAGCCAAAGAAGCCTTTTCAAAAGCGATTGGTCTCGGCATGCGCATGCCAATGACTTGGCGCGCAGTGCAGTTTCTGAACGCGCCCAGCGGCAAGCCCATGGTGGTCACCAGCGGCGCGCTGACCGAGTTCATGCAGGAGCATGGCATCACTGCGCAGGTCTCGCTGACGGATGAGGCAGAATACGCAGTGGCTTTCGTAATTGTGGAGAAAATATGAACCAACCCTCTATGCCGCTCGGGCCCGTGATGCTCGATGTGGTCGGCAAGACGCTGTCGGACGACGACCTGCGCCGTATCTGTCACCCGCTGACCGGAGGAGTCATCCTGTTTGCGCGCAACTACGAAGACCGTGCGCAACTGGTCGAGCTGTGTGATGCGATTCATGCAGCGCGGCCCGGTGTGCTGATCGCGGTCGATCATGAAGGCGGCAGGGTGCAGCGCTTTCGCAGCGATGGCTTCACGCGCCTGCCGGCGATGCGCAAGCTCGGTGAGTTGTGGGACAAGGACGTGCTGGAATCCTGCAAAGCCGCCACGGCGCTCGGCTACGTGCTCGCGGCCGAGCTGCGCGCTTGCGGTGTCGACCTGTCGTTTACGCCAGTGCTCGATCTCGACTATGAGCAATCGGAAGTCATTGGAGATCGCGCCTTCCATCGCGACCCGCGTGTGGTGACGCTCCTGGCCAAGAGTATCAATCATGGCTTGCTCGAAGCTGGCATGGCGAACTGCGGCAAGCATTTCCCGGGTCATGGTTTTGTGGCGGCTGATTCGCATATTGCGATTCCTGTGGATGAGCGTGATCCGAAAGATGTTTTGAGAGAAGACGCTGCGCCCTACGGCTGGCTAGGCATGAGCTTGTCGGCAGTGATGCCAGCGCATGTGATCTACCCGAAATTCGATAAACATCCGGCCGGTTTCTCGAAGAAATGGCTGACGCTACTACGCAAGGATCTCGGTTTTGATGGTGTGATCTTCAGCGATGATTTGTCGATGGAAGGCGCAAGTGTCGCCGGCACCGTAGTGCAGGGCGCGCATGCGGCACTGACTGCGGGTTGTGACATGGTGCTGGTCTGTAACTCGCCAGAGAAGGCAGACCAACTGCTTGAGGGTCTGGATCCGTCAACGGCGATCGACGCATATCGCTCGGCAGAACGGATTGCCGCGCTAGTACCGAAGTCACCGGCGAAGGGCTGGGACGCGCTGCAGGCGGATCCGGTGTACAAGCAGGCTTGTAAACTGGTGAAATCGCTCGGATAAAAAACACTGGATTCCGGCTTACGCCGGAATGACGTTTTATAAGTCGTCGACTTCTCATTCGTCATCCCGGCGCAGGCCGGGATCCAGTGGCTTTCGCAGACAACAGCGATGGTTTAAAAGCTCGATGGCTGATACGGACAATCCACCCGACCCCCGCGCCGCGCTACTTGAAGAAGTCGCCAAGCTTCCGCATCTGCCTGGCGTCTACCGCTACTTCGACGCGCAGGAAAAGCTGCTCTATGTGGGCAAGGCGCGCGATCTGAAAAAGCGGGTGTCCAGCTATTTTCAGAAGACGCTCGGCAGCCCGCGCACCGCGATGATGGTCGAGCGTATCGCTCGCATGGAGACCACGGTCACGCGTAGTGAAGCTGAAGCGCTCATTCTTGAAAACAATCTGATCAAGACGCAGCAGCCACGCTTCAACATTCTGTTCCGGGATGATAAATCCTATCCCTATCTGAAGTTATCGGGCGGAGAATTTCCCCGCATGGCTTACTACCGCGGTGCAGTGGATAAGAAGAGCCAGTATTTCGGTCCTTTTCCGAGTGCGTGGGCGGTGAAGCAGTCGATGGAAATCCTGCAGAAGATTTTTTTGCTGCGTACCTGCGAAGACTCGGTATTTCAGAACCGTACGCGTCCTTGCCTGTTACACCAGATCCATCGCTGCAGCGGACCCTGCGTGAACTTCATCAGCAAGGAAGACTACGCAGTCGATGTCGAGAATGCTGCGCAATTCCTGCGTGGCCGTCAGACCGAACTGATGGATGCGCTCGAGAAAAAAATGCATACCTTCGCAGCCGAACTGAAATTCGAGCAAGCCGCGATGGTGCGTAACCAGATTACCGCGCTATCACGCGTACTGCACCAGCAGAGCATGGAGACGGTCGGCGACGCTGACATCGACATCATTGCGGTCGTGGTGCAGGGTGGTCGCGCCTGCGTGAACCTGGCGATGGTGCGTGGCGGTAGGCACCTTGGCGATCGTGCTTACTTTCCGACGCAGGTTGATATGGCGCTCGCCTCGGCAGAGGATGCGGTGGATCAAGAGGTGCTGAAAGCGTTTCTCGCGCAGCACTACGTCGACAAATTCATTCCGGGCGTACTCGTCGTCAATATCGAGCTCGATGAGCCTGAACTGATGATGATGCTGATGGAGCAGTGTGGACATCGCATACAGCTGGTATTCCAGCCGCAAGGAAAACGGCGTGACTGGCAAGAGATGGCCGAGAAAGGCGCGCAGATCGCACTAGCGCGAGTGCTGTCCGAGCAAGGCTCGCAGCAGGCCCGTACACGAGCACTGGCCGATACGCTGGGACTGGACGCGGCCGATCTCGATGCGCTGCGCATCGAGTGCTTCGATATCAGTCATACCGCCGGCGAGGCGACGCAGGCTTCGTGCGTGGTCTACCAGCACCATCAGACGCAGAACGGCGACTACCGACGCTACAACATCAATGACATCACGCCAGGCGATGACT